>CAYPNZ010000435.1:0-2918 GCA_964411845.1 uncultured Anaerolineaceae bacterium | reverse complement strand
GGGGCGCATCGCCGCCGCCAAACCGCAAAGCCGCCGCCATCGCCGCGCTGGCAGCGGAACTTCTTTCGCCGGCATCGGTGGCAATTGTCCGGCAAGATTTATCGCCGGAAGAAACCGAGGCGCTGCACAGCATTGTTGCGGCAGGCGACTTCATCGAAACGCGAAAATTTGCCCGCACATACGGCGCTATCCGCAAAATGGGCGCAAACCGGCTGCAACGCGAAAAACCGTGGGAAAATCCGGTAAACCCCGCCGAAAGCCTGTGGTTTCGCGGGTTGATATTCAAAGGCTTCCATCACACCGTGCGCGGACCGGAAGAGGTGGTTTTCATTCCCACCGATGTGCGGCAATCGCTTTCGCTCCCCGCGCCGAAAAGTACCGCCGTCCGCTGGCAAATTGCCGCCGCCCCTGCCGTGGCGCTGCCACCCGCCGCCACCGCCCGCGAAGATTTATTTTGCCTGCTGGTCTATTTGCAAAACCGGTTTGTGCGCCTGACACCGGATGATACCATCCCCGCCGACCACCGTCGCGCTATCCGGCAAACTTTCAGCCTGCCCGGCGCAACCGCCGACACCACCGCCGCGGCACACTGGTTCGATTTTGTGCTGCATTTGGCGCGTCGAATGGATTTTCTGCGGAAACAGGGGCGGCGATTGAAATTGCACACCGATGCGGTACGCAACTGGCTGAAAAACCCCGCCCATCGCCAACTTTTGGCGTTGCAGCAAACATGGCGCACCGACCCCACCTGGAACGATTTGTGGCACACCCCCGGCTTAAAACCGAAACCCACCGGCTGGGAAAACAGCCCGCTGTTGGGACGCTCACGGATATTGCACTATCTTTCGCTGGCGCCCGTTGCCGAATGGCTGACCATTGACGGTTTTGTGCGCACCATCAAAACCGCCGAACCCGATTTTCAGCGTCCCGACGGGGATTATGACAGTTGGTATATTTACGATGAAACCGATGCGCCGTTGATGGGTTTTGACCATTGGGACGACGTTGAAGGGCGGTTGATTCGGCATTTGTTGACGGTAACACTGCCCGCGCTGGGCGTGGTGCAGTTGGGCGCACCCGCCGAAACCATGCCCGCAACGGTTTTTAAAATTTCGCCGTTGGGAAATGTATTGCTGCATCCCGATACCCCGCCGCCCGCCGAACCCGCACCGCAAACAGCCATTCGCATCAACCCCACCGATTTTTCCATCCGCGTGCCGCACACCGTCAGCCTGTACCGGCGCTTTCAAGTGGCGCGGTTCGCCCAAATGGAAAAACGCACCGACCGCGCCACCGTTTATCGTTTCACCCAAGAAAGTTTTCGGCAGGCACAGGAACAAAGCATCACCGTGGAACAGATTTTGGGATTTTTGAAACGCGCCACACACGCTCAAACGCCGCTGCCGCTGGTTGACACACTGCATCGTTGGGAAAAACGCACCGCTTCGGCAAAAATCGAGCGGCTCACCGTGCTGCGCGTTGCCGACGCAGATACACTTGCCGAACTGATGGGGCACGCGGAAATCGGCAAACTGCTGGGACCGTCGCTGGGACCCACCGCCGCGCTGGTTCCCGAAAAAAATCTTGCCGCCGTAAAAAAACTTTTGCGCCGCGACGGTTATTTGGCAGAAAATTGATGCCGCGCGCCATTTTTGTCAGTTCAGTGCAAATTGAGTATAATTTTCTGCATTCGGGCGGTTAGCTCAGTTGGTTAGAGCGCCTCGCTTACACCGAGGAGGTCACAAGTTCGAGTCTTGTACCGCCCACACAAACAGGGTTGACAATTGCCTGAAAACCCTGTACACTTTTTACACAAATCACCGACCGGAATATGTATTTTGCGTCCCCTGTCGCAGAGAATGGCGGTCATAGGCTGCAAACCGCCTGACAGTGCCGCAAAATATACCCTCCGCGAGTGAATGCCGGAACAGCCTGCGCTCAGTATGGCATTACGGGTGGCGCCGTTACCCGCCGCAAGAGAGCCGTCTTTCGGCTAAATTTGGGTGGAACCACGTGGATAGTCCCTCGTCCCTGCGGATGAGGGTTTTTTGTTTTTGAGAGAAAATTATGGCAAAACGAAAACGAAAACCCGGACAAAAATCAACCATTCATTTTAAACCGGCAAAAAATTACCGCACCGACAAATATATCATTTATGTCCACAATATTGAAAAATCTATTTTGATAGCCTCCAAAATCAAACCCGGCACCACCGTTAATGATGTCCATCTGGCATTGCAACATTTGCTCAAACAATTGCAACAACCCGAAGGATACGAAACACTCTTTCGGCAAAAAACCGCCGACAAAAAACTGCCGGAAACAGCATCGAATATCATCATCACATTAATTATCAAAAATTTAAAACGCCTTTTTGCCGATGTACCGCCTTTAAATGCAGAGGATTTAATCGGGGTACTGCGTGTCATCCGAAGTTCGGTAAAATTTTGGAGCAAAGAAGACCGCGCTCGGGGATACCTTCGCTTTTTGGAAGATTTTATGGCACAAACAGGCGTTAATATTTATAAACTGACGAAAGAAGAACTCAAACTATTGGATTCAGATTCTTTTAAATAAAGGAGGGTAAAAATATGCCCCGAAAATCCGATTACGAAAATTCGCATCTGTACCGCATTCGGCACTCGCTGGCGCACGTTATGGCGCAAGCCGTGCTGGAAATGTTCCCCACCGGAAAAATCGCTATCGGTCCCCCCATTGAAGACGGCTTTTATTACGATTTTGAACTGCCCCGCGCGCTGACTCCCGATGACCTGAAAGCCATCGAAAAGCGTATGCGGAATATCATCAAAAAGAAATACGGCTTCGAGCGTCGAGAATTGAGCGCCGAAGAAGCCAAACAACTTTTTGCCGACCAACCCTACAAAATCGAACTGATTGAAGGACTGGAAGCCGGCGGG
>CAYPNZ010000434.1:0-2920 GCA_964411845.1 uncultured Anaerolineaceae bacterium | reverse complement strand
GGAAAGTACCGGCGTGGGACCGTATGAAGGGGCACGCATTACGGTGGAATCGAGCGGGAAGGTCAATTTGGTTACCGGTGTCGGCACGCAGGGGCAAAGCCATTTCACCTCGTTTGCCCAAATTGCCGCCGAGGCGTTGGGTGTGGATGTGCATGATGTGGAAGTAACCACCGGCGACACCGCCCAGTTCCACTGGGGAACCGGCACATTTGCCAGCCGGGGCGCGGTAGTTGCCGGCAACGCCATCAACGCGGCAGCACAGCGGGTACGCGCCAAAATTTTGGCAAAAGCCAGCGAAGTGCTGGAAGCGCCGGAAGAAGAACTCGAATTGGAAAACGGGGTGGTGCGCATCGCAGACATTCCCGAAAAATCGCTCACCCTCGGTGAATTGGCAATGCTCGCCAACCCGTTGCGCGGCGCGGTTGAACCCGGCACCGAGCCGGGGCTGGAAGCCAGCGAGTATTTCGGACCCAAATACGGCGCCACCGCCAGCGGCGTGGTAGCCATGATTGTGGAAATTGACCCCGACACGATGATGATTGACCTCAAAAAATTCGTCATCGCCCACGATTGCGGCACAGTCATCAACCCGATGGTGGTTGAAGGGCAAATTCACGGCGGGGTATCGCTGGGTATCGGCAACTCATATTACGAGCAAATTATTTACGATGAGAACGGGCAGTTGCTCAATGCCTCGTTTATGGATTATCTGTTGCCGCGCGCCACCGATATGCCGCACAAATTTGAAATTGCCCATCAAGAAACCAAATCGCCGCTGAACCCGATGGGCAGCAAAGGCGTCGGCGAAGCGGGCGCCATCCCCATTCCGTCACTCTTTGCGCAGGCAGTGGAAAACGCGCTAAACATTGACGGACTGGAAATTTTGGAGATGCCGCTAAGCCCGAGTAAACTATTCACACTTGTGCAAGCGGCAAAACAAAAGAATACTTGAAACCCTAACAAGGATTTATAAAGATGAAACTATCCGGTGAATTTGTGTTTGACGGTAATCAAAATGAGGTATGGGAACTTTTGCGCGACCCCGATGAACTGGCAAAAGCACTGCCGGGCACGCAAAGTTTGGAAAAAGTCAGCGAAAATGAATATACCGGCAAAATGCACGTGCGGGTGGGTCCCGTTTCGGGTATATTTGCCGGAAAGTTGACCATCTCCGATGAAGTGCCGCCCGACAGTTACACTATGCAAGTGGACGGTCGCGGCGCGCCCGGATTTGTAAAAGGCACCGGCTCAATCCAACTGACGCCCCAAGACGACGGCAAAACCCGAATGCAATACATCGGCGACATTCAAATCGGCGGCAGGCTTGCCAGCGTTGGGCAACGGTTAATTGATTCGGTGAGTAAAAGTATGGTGCGGCAAGGGCTGGAAACGCTGAATATGGCGTTAAAAGCAAAACACGCACCGCCGACAACCACCGCAGCGGCGACAGAACAACAAGCGCCGGCATTCACGCCGCCCTCTGAGATGGAATTCGCTTTGGGCGTGGCAAAAGACGTGCTGGCTGACATTCTATCGCCGGAAAACAAACGTGTTTGGGAACTGATAGCCGCTGCACTTATTAGTTTTGTATTGGGATTTTGGTTTGGCAGCAAAAGGAGGGATAGTTAATGGATTGACAAATTTCCAGATGTTACGCAATCGGAACAGGAGGCATAAGCGATATTGGGGGTGGCAAATACCGCTATTCCCCTTTTACAATCACTTCAAAAAGGAGAAGAAAATGACGAAAAAAGTTTATTTACTGTTAGCAATACTCCTGATGGGCATGGCACTGTTGGCAACCGCCTGCCAAGGGTCAACACCAACGGCAGCACCAACAACCAAACCCGCCGCTCAAGCCACACAACCACCCGCCCAGCCGACCAAAGCACCGACGGCAAAACCGACCGAAGCAGCCGCGGCTCAACCGACCGAAGCACCGGCACAACCGGAAGCCAAAAAAGTGACGCTGGCAATTGAACATTTCAGCATCATTGAAGGTACAACCTGGTCCGGCGCACACGACCGAGCCGGGAAACGCATTGCCGCCAAATATCCCAACGTAGACTACATTTACAGAGAAGAAGTGGGTCCCGATTTGGCGGTTCCGTATGCCGAAGAAATGATTTCCAACGGCGCCAACATTGTGGTCGGTAACGCCGAGTTTATGGGGCTGCCGCTGAAAGACATCGCCGACAAATACCCGGATGTGTACTTCGTCTCCATCATCGCCAGCGATTTAAGCACCAAACCCAATTTCATCCGCATGTTCCCGCGCCAATATCAAGCCCTGTATTTGGAAGGGTTGATTGCCGGGGCATTGACCAAAACCGGCAATATCGGCATTGTTTCCGCATTCCCGTCGGTGCAGGTCATTCGACGTGAAGCCGGCTTCTATTTGGGGGTGCAAGATGCCGCCAAACTGCTGAACAAAGATGTCACGGTTCACGTAAAATACGCCGGCGATTGGTATCTGCCGCAAGAAGAACGCGACATCGCCTCTACTTTGGTTGACCAATACAACGTAGATATTTTAACCCAACAAACCGACTCCGGCTCGCCGTTGGATGTGGCGCAAGAAAAAGGCATTTGGTTCATCGGTAAAGATATGGACATCGTCGGCGAATACGGCTGGTCAAGCACCGATACCGTCGCCGTCTCGTTCGATACCCGCTGGGAAGTGGCTTACAACCAAATCGTGCAAGAATATATGGCTGGCAACAAAACGCCGGACACCATTATGTACCCGGGTATGGATTCTTCGATGACACTGGCTGACGGCACGGAAGAAGCCACCGTCGACATTATGAACGACGGCAAAGTTGGTGTAGACGCCATCAGCCCCAAAGCGCTCCCCGAAATTCCCGATGAAATCGTAAAACTGGTAAAAGAACGCCGTGACCAAATGATGAAAGGCGAA
>CAYPNZ010000433.1:0-2924 GCA_964411845.1 uncultured Anaerolineaceae bacterium | reverse complement strand
ATACAGCGGATTGACGAACCCCAGCAATGTGGCGGGACCCTGCAAATCCAAAATACCGCGTCGCAGTGCGCCAAACAGGTACGACCCGATTGCCGCGCGGATGGGGTCCCACTGGGCGAAAATGACCAGCCCGATGGCAATCCAGCCCTGCCCGGAAGTGGTTTGGGCGCTGTACCAGCCCGGCGACACCCCCAAACTGATGGTTGCGCCCGCCAACCCCGCCAAACACCCGCCAACAAACACATACAGATAGCGCAGGCGGTACACATTGATGCCCACCGTATCGGCGGCTTCCGGTTTTTCGCCCACGGCGCGCAGGTGCATACCGGGGCGGGTTTTGTAAATATAATACCATGCGGCGGGAATGAGCAGATAGCCCAGATATACCAGCACGTTAAAATCGGCGAAAAAACTGGGTCCAATAACCGGAATTTGCCCCAACCCGGGGATAGTCCAATGGGGGATGAGCGGCGGGTTTTGCCCGGTCAACCCTTCGCCGAAGACCAACGCCAGCCCGGTGCCCAAAAAGGTCAGCGACAGCCCGCTGACCACTTGGTCTGCCTGAAAATGGATGGTGACCAGCCCGTGTGCCAAACTGAGCACACCGCCGGCAAGAATTGCCGCCAGCACACCGAGCCATACATTGCCCGTTGCCAACGACGTGCTGAACCCTGCCATTGCGCCGAGAAGCATCATGCCTTCCACACCCAAATTCAAAATGCCGCTGCGCTCGGCGAAAAGTTCGCCGATGGTGGCGAAGAGTAGAATGGTGCCGGTTGCCATACCGGCGTGCAAAATTGTTACCAAGTTCATGCGGTTTCTCCCACTTTGCGTCGGCGTACCAGACGGATTTTATAGCGTAACAGCACATCGCTGCTGATAATCATAAACAGAATGAAGCCTTGCAGCATCAGCGCCAAGCCCGCCGGTTGCAGTTCGCGCCCGGCAAGAATCAGCGCGCCAAACAAAATGGCGACGGGCACAATGGCAAACGGGTTTAGTTTTGCCAGCCAAGCAATGATGATGCCCGTAAAACCGTATCCCGGCGAAATTCGCTCTTGCAGGCGGTGTACCACCCCGGTAATTTCCGACATACCTGCCAACCCGGCTAGCGCCCCGGAAACAACCAGCACCAAAATGATGTTGCGGGTAATGTTCAACCCGGCATATTTTGCCGCATTCGGGTTGTCGCCGATGAGTTTCACTTCGTACCCCCAGCGGCTGCGTTCCAGCAGCCACCATACCACCACCACCATCACCAGCCCGAACACCACGCCGAGATGCAGCGTCATACCGGAAATGCGTGCCAGCCCGATGCTTTTCAGAAAACCGGTAACGGCGGGGTTGCCGGTTTCCATAAAATTTTTGTAGGCGCGCGCATAATCGGTCAAACGCGGCATCCATGCCGCTTTGGGGAAAGTGGGCGTCATTTGAAAACCGGCATCGCTCCACGTGTTGAAAATCCAAAAATTGTTCCACAAAATTGCCACATAGTTCAGCATCAGGGTGGTGATAATTTCGTTAATTTCCAACTTGGCTTTCAAATAACCGGGAATAAATCCGTAAATTGCGCCGCCAACCATACCGAAGACTGCCATCAAACCCAGTGTGAGCCATTTCGGGGCATCCGGCGGCAAAATGGGGATGAGCACCACCAAACTGGCGGCAAAAGCCCCGGCGTAAAATTGCCCTTCCGCACCGATATTCCACAATTTCATTTTAAATGCGATGGCGCACGCCAACCCGACTAAAATTAGCGGGGTGGCTTTTACCAGCGTATCGGAAAATACCGCCCAACTGCCAAAGGTGGCGGTGAAGAAATATTTGCCGACGACCAGCGGTTGTCCGCCGATGAGTTTTAAAATGATACCGCTGACCACAAAAGCGATAACAATGGCTCCCAGCGTGGTGGCAAACGGATACCAGCGGGGAACGTCTTCTACCCTTTTTTCAAATACGAATGAGAATGGCATGATGTTTTCCTGAAAAGTTTTTATGCAACGGTGGCTTGTGCGTCTTCTAACCGGTGTCCGGTCATCATCAAGCCGATTTCGTTCACGTCTGCTTTGTCGGCGGGGACAATACCCATAATTTTGCCTTCGTAAATGACAGCGATGCGGTCGCTGAGCGAGAAGAGTTCTTCCAGCTCTTCCGAAATCAGCAAAATTGCCGCGCCGGCTTCGCGCTGCGCCAGAATCAGGGTTTGCACCGCTTCGATGGCGCCGACATCCAACCCGCGGGTCGGCTGCACGGCAATCATCAATTTGGGTTGGGCTGAAATTTCGCGCGCCAGAATAACCTTTTGCAGGTTGCCGCCGGAAAGTTTGCGGGCGGGAATGCGCACGCTTGGCGCGAGAATATCGTATTTTTCTTTCAATTTGCGGGCGAATTCACGCGCTTTCAAAAAATCAATAGACAAACCGTTGCCAATTGGCGGCTTGCGATAGGTTTTCATGATGGTATTTTCGGTGATGCTCATATTGGGCGCGGTGCCGACTTTGCCGCGGTCTTCCGGGATGTGCGCCACCCCGTTGTTGATAGCGATAATGGGCGGGCGGTTGGCAATATCTACCCCGTTGACGGTAATTTTGCCGGTGCAGGGGCGCAAGCCGGTGATAACTTCCGCCAGCTCGCTTTGCCCGTTGCCCGCCACGCCGGCAACGCCCAAAATTTCGCCGCTGCGCACTGCCAGCGATACGCCGCGCAGGGCGGGCACGCCTTTGTCGTTGATGGCGTGCACATCTTCCACTTTCAATACCACGTCTCCCGGTTCGCGTTCGGTTTTTTTCACGGTGAAGACCACTTCGCGCCCCACCATCAATTGTGCCAGTTTCGAGGCGGTCAGTCCCGCGGCATCAATGCCTTCGGCGGTGACTTTCCCTTTGCGCAGCACGGTCACCCGGTCGGCAATTTGGGTAACTTCG
>CAYPNZ010000432.1:0-2926 GCA_964411845.1 uncultured Anaerolineaceae bacterium | reverse complement strand
CGGAATGACATACTTTTGCAAGAGGTCTATTATTCGGAGTATCCGTCCGAGAAGACCTCAATCATCAAATACGGGTCGCCGAGGGGGTACAGAATGGGCACGGTGCAGCCGTTGGCTACATATTCGCGCACTTTGGCTTTTACCTCTTCCGGTGTGCCGCTGGCGGTGATGCGCTGAACCAGTTCATCGGGGACGTATTTCATCGCATCTTTAATTTGTTCTTTGGTGGCGGGCCAGCCGAGCGTGGCTTGAATTTTCTTCACAACTTCGGGGGGGGTGTTGCTGGCTTTGGTGATGTGCGGCTGCTGGGCAATGTACTGTGTCAGCAACCAGCGTGCGCCGTCAAGGGCTTTGGCTTTGTCGGTATCCACCGAGCAGACAACCAATTGCGGGCGGTCGATGTCATCAATGTTGCGTCCGGCTTTTTCCGCCCCGATTTTCAGATTTTCCATATAACCTTTGTTGTATTCGGGGGGCACACAATAGTTCATCACCACCCCGTCGGCAATTTCACCGGCGAGTTGGGTCATTTTGGGACCGGTAGAACCAATCATCAGCGGCACATTGCGGGGTTCCTGCCGCCCGTGTACCACATCGAGTTTGATGCCCTTCACTTTGTGGAATTCACCGTCGTATGTGACGGTTTCCATATTGAGCAGGCGGCGCATCACTTCGATGGTTTCGCGCATGGCTTTAAGGGGTTTTCGCCGGTGGATGCCCACATCGGAAGCGAGGGGGTCCCACCACGCGCCGATGCCACAGATGACGCGGTCGGGGGCGAGGTCGTCCAAAGTAAGGAAGGTTGCCGCCAGCAAACCGATGTTGCGTGTCCAATTGTTAATAACCCCGGAACCGATTTTAATGCGTTCGGTCACGGCGGCAAAGGCTGCCATCGGCACAATTGCATCGCGCACCAACCGGCTTTCGGCTTGCCAAACGGCTTCAAAATTATGCTTTTCGGCAAATTGTGCCAACTTCATTCCTTCACGAATGTCGTGAGCATCCTGCAAATACAGGGCAACGCGGTCTTTCATTGTGCATCTCCTTTAATGTGGTTTTCAGATTTTAATTTTTTCGATTGACTATCGGCTGTTGAACCTATTTTACTTTAAATCCCGAATAACGTCAAATGCACGAAAATTTGTCGGGTTGTCGGACAAATTTTGCAAATGACGGCGATATTCGTGCCAATCGCGCGGGGTATCCAAATCGAAACTCAAACCGGGCAGCCGATAAATTTGCGGCACGACACCCGCTTGCTCGGCGGCAGAAAGGTGGCGCGAAAAACTATCGGTGCCGAATTTCGGTTCGATGAGCGCGGGCGGATGCAGCAACAGCGCATTTGTGCCGCGACCGTGCCGGCACGGGACAATTGCCATATATGGCGACTGCCGCACGCTTGCCGTTACCAATGTTTGCAACTCGGCGACGGTGAGCAGCGGCAAATCAAGCGGCAACACCAGCACCGATGCCGCGCCGCGCCGTTCCGCCCACGCCATACCCTGCCGAATGGCGGCGTTCAACTCGGTACCGGTTTCAACCAGCGCCCACGCCCCCGCCGATTTTGCCACCCGCCGCACGGCAGCGCTGCGAGACACCACCGCCACCGTGCCGACCGCTCGCGCCACGGTGATGGTTCGCTGCAGCAAATGGCGGCTCAAACGGGCACGCTCATCCGCCGACAGCGTTTCCGCCAAACGGGTTTTCGCCTCCGTAAACGGTTTCGCGGGAATGATGGTGATAAGTTTGGGAATTTCGGATTTTCGGGTCACGATTTTAGGGTTGCAGGGTTGCAGGGTTGCAAGTTCAAGGTTTCAGGTTCAAGGTTGCAATTTCGAGTTTCGGGTTCAAAGTTTCAAGTTCAAGGTTACGTTTTGCGTTTTACGTTTTACGCAATACGTTTCACGTTTTACGCAATACGTTTCACGCTTCGCGCAAAATTTCCGCAGCCAACCGCTTTTGGTCTGCCGGCGATTTCATCAGGGTATCGGTGACCAGCGGGCGCAATCCCAAACCGGCGATGCGGTCGGCGTGAATTTCGTCCACCGTGTCGAGCACGAAATCGGTCAACAAATCGCGCAGATATTCCGCCACGGCAAACGGCGACACTTCCATACCGAATTCGGTCATCAGTTTTGCCAACGGACCTTTAACCGCCGCGCCGCCGATAATGGGTGATACGGCAATTTTTCGGGCACGGCTGGCGGTCAGCATTCGCCGCACACCGGGCAGCGCCAAAATCGGGTCGATGCTGAGCAGCGGGTTACTGGGGGCATACACAATCACATCCGCCAGCCGAATGGCGTTGATAATTTCGCGGCTGGGTTCGGCGGCATCCGCCCCGGCAAACTCGATGCGAGACACAACCGGTTCAAACCGGTGGCGCACAAAATATTCTTGAAACGCCATTTTTCCGCGGTCGGTGTGCAGAATGGTGCGCACGGGGTGGTCGGTCATCGGCATTAGGGTGGGCAACACGCCCAACCGGCGACACAGTTGCGCGGTAATCCAACTGAGCGGGTAACCGGCTCGCTGCCAGTGGGTGCGCAGCAAATGGGTTGCCAAATCGCTGTCACCCAGCCGAAACCACGTCGGCGCGCCGATTCTTTCCAGCGCGGCAAAGGTGTGCCACGTTTCGCCCGCCAATCCCCAGCCCGTTTCGGGGTTGTTGATGCCCGCCAGCGCATACATCACCGTGTCCAAATCGGGGCTGATGGATAGCCCGAGGTGCTCGAAATCATCGGCGGTGTTGCCGATGATGAACAGGTTTTCCGGCGGCAGCATTTGCGCCAACCCGTTAACCATTTTTGCCCCGCCGACGCCGCCCGCCAGCGCCACAACTTTTTTGTCAGTTATCATCGGTTGTTTGTCCTTCGTGATTCGTGATTCGTGATTCGTGATTCGTGATTCGTGATTCGTGATTCGT
>CAYPNZ010000431.1:0-2946 GCA_964411845.1 uncultured Anaerolineaceae bacterium | reverse complement strand
TCTGTGGTGAAAAAGCAACCTTTTTCAGACGAGTCATTGTTGCAATATTATGCCAGCGCCGGGGTGAATCGGCAAACCTATGCGGGTGTCTCCGTTTCGGCAAACAGCGGCGAATCATCCGGTTCAAGGGGCGGCAGGTCATCCAACGATGCCAGTCCGAAATACTTTAAAAACTCGAAGGTGGTGCCGTATTGGTTGGGTCGTCCGGCGGTTTCCAGTTGCCCCACAACTTCTATCAACCCCTTGCTCAGCAAATTGCGCAGCACGCCGTCGCTGCTCACCCCGCGGATGGCTTCGATGTCCGGGCGGGTGACGGGTTGTTTGTAAGCGATGATGCCCAGCGTTTCCAATGCGGCGGGCGATAGTTTGCTGGAAATGGATAATCCCAAAAATCGCTCAATGTAGGGGGTGGCGTCGGGGGTGGTTGCCAGTTGTACCCGCTTGCCGAGCCGCTGAATTTTCAAACAACGGTCGGTGTAATTTTCCGCCAGTGTGGCAAGCGCATTTTCCACTTTTGCGGCGGAAATATCGAGCGTGGTTGCCAATTCCGCAATGGTGACGGGATGGTCTGCCACAAATAGCAGGCTTTCGATGAGCACGGCAGTGCGGGCGGGCGAAAGTGTGGCGGTGGCGGAAGATTCGGTTGGTTGGGAAAGTGTATTTTTCGTCATAATCCTGTTTGGTGCTATAATTTGGTTTATTTCAAAAAGGTGAGCAAGCGATGACTCGTTCGACACAAAAATTATGGTTCATTATAATACTGTTGTTGCCGCTGCTGGCATGTTCCATCGGTTTGCCGAAACAGAAAACCGAAACGCTGCCGCAGCCGCCCGGCGGACATATTGAAACCAGCGAAGAGGCGGTAAAACGCGCCAAAACCAACCTCAATCAGGCGGTGGAAGAAGCCAAAGGCGGGCACGAAACCACTTTTCGCATCACTTCCGAAGAGATAACATCGGTGGTATCGCAATTGTTGCAAACCCGCGCCGATATTCCGGTATCCGACCCCCAAATTTGGTTTACCGCCGGGAAAATTTATATGCTCGCCAAATTTGAAGGGTTGGGACCCGCTTCTGTTTCGACGTTGATTGTGATGCGTCCGCTGGTAACCGATGACGGTCAATTGCAGGTGGAACTGGTTGACGCCAAAATGGGGGCGTTTTCCGTGCCCGATGCGGTCATCAACAATTTTACCGAAACTATCAACGAGACGCTGGCAAATATGCAATTCAATGTTAAAATTACCGGCATTGATATTCGCGAAGGCGAAATGATTATTGCCGGCAAACGCACCGATTAACCCTGCCGCAACACCGATACCGCCACCGCGGCGATACTCTTTCGCTCGGCGCGGGCGGCGGTTTGCAACTGATGGTATGCCTCACGTTCGGTGAGTCCCTGTGCCATCAGTTCTTTTTTTGCCTGCTCGATGACATCTCGGGCGGCAAGTTTGGTTTGCAGGGTTTCAACCTGTCGCTGCACGGTGCGGCGCTCGGCAAAACGGGCAACCGCCAATTCAAGCATCGGCGCCAGTTTTGACTCGTCCACCGGTTTAACCAGATAGCCCATCACCGCCGCGGCGGCGGCTTGCGCCACCAGCGGTTGTTCGCTGAATGCGGTCAGCATCACAATGGGCAGCGGCATTTCTGCCGAAAGTTTTTGCGCCACGGCGATGCCGTCCATTTTCGGCATTTTTATGTCCAGCAGCAACACATCGGGTGAAAATTGCCGCACCAAATTAACGGCTTCTTCGCCGGTGCGTGCCATGCCCACCACGCGATGCCCCAGCGCGCGCACCATTGTGCGCAATCCCAGCCGGATGACCCCTTCATCATCGGCAATGACAATACGATACCGCTTTCGGTCACGCATACGTTAGCCGTCTGTCCACGGTGACGGCGGCAAACGGTATGCGCACGGTGGCGGTGGTGCCGCCACGGGCATTCGTTTCCAGCCGAAAATCACCGTCCAAATCTTCTGTCACCAGGGTGTGAATCAATTCCAACCCCAATCCGTCACGCCCTTCGGCGCGAAAATCGGCGGGCAGCCCCACGCCGTCATCGGCAACCGACAGCGTCAGCAAATTTTCGCGGTGTCCGATGGCGACGGTGATATTGCCGCCCTGTTGCCGTAATCCGTGTTCCAGCGAATTTTGCACCAACTCGTTCACCACCAGTGCGATATGGGTTGCCGCTTGTGATGATACCACAAAATCCTCGCCGGAAACAACGAGCGACACCGCTTTGCCCAGCGTCATCGTTTGGGTGACGGTGTGTGCCACTTGCGAAACCAGATTTTTCAGCGCCACCTGTGTGTGATGCTCGTGCGCCAAAATTTCATGCACCGCAGCGATGCTCAACACGCGGTTGATGCTTTCGCGCAAAATTTCCTGCGGCGACGGCGCGTCATCCTGTGCCAGTTGCAGCCGCAGCAACATGGCGATGGTTTGCAGATTATTTTTCACGCGGTGGTGAATTTCTTGCACCACCGCCGCATGCACCGATTTGGTTTTGTCCAGCGCCGTGGCTGCCAAATCGGTGATAAAACTGAACAGTTCGATTTCATCGGCGGAAAAGTGATGAAATTCTGCCGTTTGCACGTTGATAGCGCCAATAACCGCGCCGCGCGCCAAAAGCGGCATTGCCATCAGCGAGGCAAATTTGCTTTCGCCGCTGCCCGGTACGCGGAAAAAACGGGGGTCGGCGGCGGCGTGGGTGGCGGTAACCACCTCGCCATGTTCGGCTGCCCAGCCGGTCAACCCGGCGCCTTTGGGCAGCATTATCCGCCCAATGCCGGTGGGGCGCAAACCGGTAGATGCCGCCAGCACCAGCGCATCGCCACGGTGGTTGTACAGATAAACGGAACACGACTGCACGCCCATCACCTCGGTTGTGCGGCGGGTAATCAAATCGAGCGTTGAATCAAGGTCGCGGGCTTCGGCAATGG
>CAYPNZ010000430.1:0-2952 GCA_964411845.1 uncultured Anaerolineaceae bacterium | reverse complement strand
TCCCGCCACTGCACTGCGCCGCAGCCAGCATTAAAACCAAAAGCAACAATCCAACTAGTTTTTTCATAATAGAATATCCTTTTCTGATGGTGTGCCGAGTGAGCAGGGATTCGGTTAGGTTCACCCCGAACAAACCCGCCCCGCAGAGAGAGCCGTATCGCCGGGGGCATAATTTCTACCGGCGCTGTTCCGCCATATTGTTGAGCACAATCGCGCCGATGACACCCGGCAACCAGCCGAGCACGGTCAACAGCGAAACCACCACAATAGCGCCGCACCCCCGGTCGAGTACCGCCAGCGGCGGGAGCAAAATTGCCAAGATTAATCGTCCACAACCCATTGTCTCATCCTTTCAAACGTATATTTTCGGCAAAAGTGCCGTTAACATACTTTACGGAGTCGGATGAAAAAAGTTGTATCACAACCCCATTGCCCGGGCGAAAACCTGCGCGGGGTGGAGCGCGTCGCGGGGTGTGCCGTGGGCAATTTGGTGCTGGCAACTGACGCCCGCCGCCACAATCACGCGGTCGGCTTCGGCGCGGCGCACGGCGGGAAACAGCACGCGCTCGCCCATTGCCATCGAAAGATCGTAATGTTCGGTTTCGTATCCGAAAGACCCCGCCATACCGCAGCAGCCCGCATCCAATTCCTCAATTTCCACATCCCCCAGCAGAGAAAACGCTTTTCTCGCCGGTTCCATGCCGATGAGCGATTTTTGGTGACAGTGTCCGTGCAGCAGAATTTTCCGGGGCGGCGACACCAGCGGCAGGCTGAAATTCGGGTCGTCCGCCAGCGATGCCATAAATTCCTCAAAGGTAACTGTCACATCCGCCACCGGTTTCACCACCGGATTATCGGGCAGCAGCGAAAAATAGTCGTCTTTCAGGGCGGAAACATCACTCGGTTCCAACCCGACAATCGGAATGCCGTCGCGGGCGAACGGTTCCAGCCGCGACAGTGTATCTTCTGCCAACGCCTTCGCCAAATTGAGCATCCCTTTTGAGATGGCGGGGCGTCCCACATCTTTATGACCGGGCAGCAACACCCGAAAGCCCGCGGCTTCCAGCACGCGGGTGGCGGCGATGGAAACTTCGGGATGGTTGTAGGTGTTCACGGTATCGTGCAGCAATACCACCGGCAAACGCGGCTCGGTGGCGGGGGGCGCATCGGGGCGATGTTTGAACCACGCCACAAACGATTGCCGAGCAAAGGGCGGCATTTCGCGGCGATGGTCAATGCCCACCGTTTTTTCCATCATCCGCCGCACCCATTTTTGCCGCATAAACCAGTTAATGAACGGCGCTTGCGGTCCCGATGCCAATCGGCTCAACGCGCCGAAATCGGCAAATAGCCGCGAACGCAGCGGAATGGGGTGGCTTTCATAATAGTGCGCCATAAACTCGGTTTTGATTTTCGCCATATCCACCGATGACGGGCATTCCGATTTGCACGATTTGCATTCCACGCACAAATCGAGTGCACCGTACATCCGCTCGCTGAACAATTCTTCGTGCGGAATGCGCCCCGACAGTGCCGCGCGCAGCAGGTTGGCGCGTCCGCGGGTGGAATGCTCTTCGTCTCGGGTTGCCATGTACGACGGGCACATATTGCCCGTATCTTTGCGGCACACCGCCGAGCCGTTGCACGCTTCGATGGCGGCGGCAAACCCGCCTTCATCCGCCCAGTTGAGATACGGTTTGATTTCGATGGTGCGGTAATCCGCCCCATACCGCAGATGCTCGGTCATCGGTTCGGCATCCACAATATTGCCGGGGTTGAACAGATTGTGCGGGTCGAACAGCGTTTTTACCTGCCGGTACACGCCATACAATTCTTTGCCGTAAAAATGTTCGTTCATATAACTGCGCGCGCGCCCGTCGCCGTGTTCACTGCTCCACGCGCCATCGTACCCCGCCACCAAATCTGCCACGGCGCGGCTGATGCGTTCCATCTTTTCGATGCCGTCGGCGGTTTTCAGATTGACCAGCGGGCGAATGTGCAGGCATCCCGCGCTGGCGTGGGCATAATAAACCAGTTTGGTATCCAACTCGGTGCAAATTTGCTGAACCTGACTGACATATTCCGCCAGATGTTCTACCGGCACGGCGGAATCTTCAATGAAGGGCAACGGTTTGTAATCGCCTTTGACGCGCATCAGCAAGCCGAGACTGTTTTTGCGCACCGCCCAAACGTTCGCTTGCATTTCGGCGCTTTCGGCGCGAACATTGGCAATCCCAAGATGATGTTTCGCCAAAAAACGGTCGAGGGTATCGAGTTTGCTTTTCACCTCCGCGGCGGATGTGCCCGTATATTCCGTCACCAAAATGGCGTTCGGTTTGCCTTCCAAAAATGTCAGTTGGCGGGCATATTCCGGCACTTCGCGGCTCATGCGCAGTGCCAATTCGTCAATCAGTTCCACCGCAGAAGGTTTTGTTTCCAGCAGCAGCGGCACGGCTTGCAGCGCGTCCATTACCGTGTTGAAATGCACCACTGCCAGCGCCGTAAATTTCGGTTTTTCCACCAAATTCAGGGTGATTTCCGTAACCGCGCCGAGCGTGCTTTCTGCACCCACCATCAATTTTGCCAAATTGACGGTATCGGTTTTGATGAGCCGGTCAACGTTATAGCCGCCGCACCGCCGCCAGTGCGACGGTGTGCCGTCGGCGATGACCTGCTCGTTTGCCGCCAACAGTTTTGCCAACCCGCGATAGATGTCCCCTTCCAGCCCGCTTTTGGCTTGCGCGCGCTCAAACTCGGCGGTGGTCAGCGGGGCAAATTGCGTTGCCGTGCCGTCGCTGAGCACCACCTCGGTGCGCAAAATGTGGTCGGCGGTCATGCCGTAAACGATGGAATGCGAGCCGGTGGAATTGTTGCCCACAATACCGCCCAATGTGGCGCGATTGCTGCTGGCGGGGTCGGGTCCGTATTTTAGCCCGTGCGGAGCAACAAAAT
>CAYPNZ010000429.1:0-2971 GCA_964411845.1 uncultured Anaerolineaceae bacterium | reverse complement strand
TTTGACATTAACCGAGCAAGAACAGAAACTCGATATTGTGAAGATGTAGTGCATTTTAATAATGCAGGTGCAGCATTGATGCCGATGCCTGTTGCAGATACCTTGCACGATTATCTATACAAAGAAGAACGGATAGGCGGGTATGAAACAGCCAATGAAGAAAAAGAATCCTTAGACAATTTTTATCGAGCCGCAGCAAAACTACTAAATTGTGAGACAAATGAAATAGCCTTTGTTGAAAATGCTACCAGAGCCTGGGATATGGCATTTTATAGTTTTAAATTCTCTCCGGGTGACAGAATACTCACCACCCTTGCGGAGTACGGAAGCAATGTCATTGCCTATAATCAGCAGGCTAAACGTTACGGGGTAGAGATTATTTTTGTGCCAAACGATGAATTCGGTCAAATAGACATCCATGCCCTCGAAAATTTAGTTGATGATCGGGTCAGACTCATCTCAATCAGCCACATACCGACAGGTGGTGGTTTGGTGAATCCGGCAAGTGCCGTTGGAAGAATAGCGAAAGCGGCTAATATCCCTTTTCTGTTGGATGCTTGTCAGAGTGTAGGTCAGTTACCACTAAATGTTGAAGAAATAGGTTGTGATATTCTTTGCGGCACTGGTCGAAAGTATCTGCGGGGACCGAGAGGTACAGGATTGCTATATGTGCGGAAAAACCTCATTGAGCAATTAGAGCCTCCTCTCCTGGATCAACATGCAGCCACATTGATTTCACCAACGGCATATAAAATCAGGTCGGATGCAAAGCGATTTGAGAACTGGGAACAATATTTTGCAGGCAAAGCCGCTCTGGGCGTTGCTATTGACTACGCCCTTTCTTATGGATTGGAAGCAATACAATCACGCATATATCATTTGTCCGGGCAATTAAGAAATAAACTGATAAATATCGGGGGTGTGGAACTTACCGATGAAGGACTTGAGAAATGTGGTATCGTTACCTTTACAGCAGAGCAATTACCCCCTCTTGCTATTAAACGATACCTCAGAGAACATAGGATCAACGTATCAACGTCCAAGGGCTCGGGTAGTCTCGTATCTTTTCAGCATCGCGGTCTTACAGAAGTCGTCAGAGCGTCGGTTCACTATTACAACACGGAACAAGAAATAGATTATTTCATAGAAACATTACAAATTATTTTGAGCAAAAAGGCCTAACAAGCACAATACAGGCGAATGACGAATGACTTGACGGCTATACAATTTCTTAACGTGTTACCAATGCCGTAAGACGCTTGGCTTCGCCCCTCGGAAATTGTGCGGCTTTGCCCGCAATTGTTCCGGTTGGCAAAGTTATCTGCCTGCACCGCCACTGACACCATCGTTAAACGCATACGATGAAACGAGAAATATTCACACCCAAATGCGATATTGCTCCCTCACGTCCCCGGCGAAAATAAAACTCCGGGCTAAAAGCCCAAGCCGACTTCGGTCGGCTTAAATTTTATGCTTTGAATTTTATCGCGCGGCGAAATCTTGACTGAATGGTATCCTGTCAGCATAATTCTATCAGCTTGTGTAAAAATTTCTGTAAGGTCGTGTGTATTTTATGGTTCAATTTGAAACAACGGATGTGCTCATCATCGGTGCCGGTCCCGCCGGCATTTCCACCGCGCTCCATTTGGCGCAATTGAATGCCGGCTGGGCGAAACGAATGCTGGTAGTGGACAAAGCCGTCCATCCCCGCGAAAAATTGTGCGGCGGCGGGGTAACGCAAACCGGACTGGCGATTTTAAATGCGCTGGGGTTGGAATTTCCGGCGCAGCATATCCCCATCCGTGAGGTGTGGTTTCAATTTGGAAAAATTGTGCATGCTATCCACGGCGACCCTGTTTTTCGGGTAATGCACCGCGCGGCGTTTGACCATTGGTTGGTGCGCGCAGCCGAAGCGCGCGGCATTGCGGTGCGACAGGGAGAAGCGGTGACGGGTGTGCAACCGACGGAAGATTCTGTGCGCGTTGACACCCAAAAAGGGACAATTCTTGCCCGAACGGTGGTAATCGCCGACGGCTCAAACAGTTTTGTGCGCCGCAAATTAGGGTGGACACATCCCGCCGAACATCCCCCGCTGGCGCGATTGCTGGAAGTGATTTCGCCGGAACCGGCTGACCATCCGCTGTTTGCCCGAAATATCGCCGTGTTCGATTTTTCGGTGCAGCGTGCCGGGGTGCAGGGGTATGTATGGGATTTTCCCAGCGTGCGGCGCGGTCAAACGATGATGAATCGCGGCGTGTTCGACAGCCGCATCCGCGCCGAGCGTCCCCGTGCCCCGCTGAAAACGGTGCTGGCGCAGGCATTTTCGCGGCGGCGGCGCACGCTGGCAGCCGAAACAATACAGGGGTATCCCATTCGCCGGTTCGATGCGGCACAGGTGTTATCTCGCCCGCGGATGCTGTTGGCAGGTGATGCCGCGGGCGCAGACCCGTTTGTGGGAGAGGGTATCTCTTTCGCGCTGGGATATGGGCGGGTGGCGGCGCAAGCCATTGATGCCGCTTTTGCGCGGAACGATTTTTCTTTTGCCGATTACGGGCGGCAGGTGGTTACCGACCCGCTGTTATCGCAATTGCCGGCGCGGGTAAAATTGGCGCGGATGCTGTATCGCATCAAATCGCCGCGGTTGCTGGGGATGCTATGGCGAATGTTCCCGCAAATTGTGTGGTTTTATCGGCACACCAATCGCAATATCGCGCCATTTTCCGCAGGGGATATAACGCGCGTCGAACCGCAATGGTAACATCGGGGCAGCGAGGGGCGGGTTTGCCCAAAAACAGTCCTAAAAATACAATTAGACCTCTTGCATAAGTAATTTTGAAAAGCAATTTCTTGACCGGAATAGGCGTATTTTTGCAAGATTATACCAATGTCATTCCCGCGAAAGCGGGAATCCATATATTTTTATGGATTCCGGATATTTCCCTGCGGGAAATTCCGGAATGACAGACTTATG
>CAYPNZ010000428.1:0-2978 GCA_964411845.1 uncultured Anaerolineaceae bacterium | reverse complement strand
AAGCGCCAGCGGCAACACAAAAATTACGGCGAACAGCACATAAAAAACGGGGGTATCCGGCAGTAAAAACCAGTAGCGTTTGCGGCGTTCCTGCCGCTGCGGCAGTTTTAGGTTGATGGCGAATATCCAAACCACCACCACAACCAAATTGAGAAACCAAATGGCTTCCCACGGGATGAGCGAGACTGTCATGGGTCAATCCTGTTCAAAACGATAGTGTTGTGTGCCCACGGCGATAATATCGCCGGGATGAAGCGGTGCCGATGCGGAAAGACACGCGCCGTTCAATCGGGTGCCGTTGGTGCTGCCCGTATCTTCCAGCCACCAACTGCCGTCACGCCAAACCAACCGCGCGTGTCGCGCCGAAGCAAACGCATCATCAACGGCGATGGTGTTGGCGGCATCGCGCCCGATGGTGGTTTCGGAAGAAAGCCGCCACACCTGCGCCGGATTTTCCGCTGCCACCAGCCGCGCCGAAACGGGAACGCCGGTTTTTCGCACGCGATAGATAATTGTACCCAAAAAAGTGTACAGCACCAATGGCGACAGCACGCGCAATACCAACAAAATCCAATCGCGCATTATGGTGCAATCTCCACTTGAATGGTGATTTGCCCCAGTTGCAGCGAATCGCCCCCTTTGAGCGGGGCGGGTTTTTCTACCGCCGCAAAATTCAACCCCAACGGTTGGCGGCGGCTTAAATTTTCCACAAAATATACACCGTTTTGCCAGCGCAACTGCGCATGATGCCGCGAAACGGTGGGATGTGTCAGCACCACATCGTTGGCGGGGTCGCGCCCGATGCGCACGATGGGCATACCCAGCGGCACAATTTTGTCGGGCAGATGCAGCCGCCAACGGCTGGCAGGGGGTATTGTCGGTTGGAATTGTTTGGTATCGGCGGCAACATCCGGCGCAACCGCCGGCGAGTCGGTGGAAATAGCCATTTGCCCCGCCGTTACCGTGTCATCTTCCACAATTTTCACCCGCAACGGGGCGACGGTTGCCGTGGCAGATTCGCGCACCAACAGCGATAAATAGCGTTCGATGGCGGCAATTTCTTCCGCCAAATCCGATTGCCGACGCAGCGCGGTTACATCCGCCGGATTGAGGCGCACGGTGTAACGATGCGGAACCAACACACGCCCGTCAGCGGCGGCAATTGCGCCCTGCTCCATCGCCCGCGCCAGCGCCTTCGCCAAGTCTGCCGGGTGCAATCGGGGTTTGAACAGCCGGGTAAACGGCGTTTCTACCAATTGTTCCACTATTTTCTCAAACTGCGACAATCTGTTCACAGAGAAAATTATAGTGAATGGTTCATCGAAATGCAAACACGGTCATTTATCCTCCGCTTGGTTTTATGTTACAATAGATGCAATCGGTTTTGTGTGAAACCCAAACCAAAACGCTGAATCCCAAACCCATTATGCTGCCTGATTTTCAACTGCTCCAACGAAATTACCTGCTCCGCATCAGCCAAGCGATGAGTTCGCAGCTGGATTTGCGCGCGCTGCTGAAAATTATCATGGAAAACGCGGTGGAATTGCTGGCAGGACAAGCCGGGCTGATTGTGCTGCGCCGGCAAAACGGCAGTCTGTCTCCGGCGGTGAGTATCGGTTTGCCGCGCGAAGCCGTGCCGCATTTTTCGCCGCTGTGGGAAGATGTGCCCGCCGATACGGACACCATCCCCGATATTGCCCGCCGCTTGGCGCTGGCGGCTCGCGCGGCACACATCCCCCTGCGGCAGGTGGTGGCGCTGCCCCTTAACGCCGAAGGGAAAAACCGCGGCTACATTTTCATCTTTCGAGCGCGCGGGTCGGCATCATTCACCGAAAATGACAGCGAAACACTGCGCACCTTCGCCAACCACGCCGCCATTGCCGTACACAATGCCTACCTGTACCGTCAAGTGCTGAACGAGCGCGAACGATTGAATGCTATCATTGAAAACAGCGGCGACGGCATTATGATGATAAACCCGTTTCGCATCATCAAAACGTGGAACGGCACGTTGGCAAGACAAACGGGCATTTCCGCCGAAGAAGCCATCGGGCAACCGTGTTATACCGTGCTGAACCTAAAAACCAAACAAGGTGTGAGCGTATGCCATACCCAATGCCCCATTCTGCATCCACCGGCAAACGGGCAGTTATATGCCGAAGGCTTTTTTGAGCGCAAAGACGGGGTGAAAGTGGTTTTTGCCGATAAATATTCGCCGTTGGCAGATGAAGACGGACACATTACCCAATATATTGCCAATATGCGCGATGTAACCCGTCAGCGCGAGGCGGACGACCTGAAAGAAACACTGCTGGCAGTCATTTCGCACGAACTGAAAACGCCGGTGAGCATCATTAAAGGGTATGCGGGCACACTGGCACGCGAAGATGCCCACTGGGATGCGCAAACACTGCGCGAAGGGTTGACGGTCATCGAAGAGGAAGCGGATAAACTGAACACGCTCATCACCAATTTTCTGGAAGCAAGCCGGTTGCAGGCGGGCAGTTTGAAACTTCACCTGACCGAGGTTTATCTGCCGGAAATGGCGAAACACGCGGTTAATGCGCTGCGCGCCACCACCGACAAACACACTTTTGTGCTGGATTTTCCGGCTGATTTCCCCGCCATTCGCGGCGATTACGAGCGGTTAAATCAGGTATTGACCAACCTTATCAGCAATGCGATAAAATACAGTCCCAAAGGGGGAAAAATCCGCGTGGGGGGCAAAACAACCGCCAACACCGTGCGGCTATTTGTCGCCGATGAAGGTATCGGCATTCCCGCCGCCGAGCAAGAATTGATTTTCGAGCGCTTCCATCGGGTGGACAACGGTTTGACCCGGCAAGCGCCCGGCACGGGGCTGGGGCTGTTTTTGGTGCGGGCTGTGGCACAAGCGCACGGCGGGTCGGTATGGGTGGAAAGCGCGGTTGGTAAAGGGAGCACTTTTTGGGTAGAGTTACCGAAGTAGGTTTCGGGTT
>CAYPNZ010000427.1:0-2985 GCA_964411845.1 uncultured Anaerolineaceae bacterium | reverse complement strand
ATCCGCTTGATGCCGAAATACCGGGCGGCTTTTTCAAATGCGGCGTGTGCGGTGCGCGGCACAATCATTTCCGGGCGACGGATGCCTTTGGTTTCCCGCGCCCAATCCCGATACGTTTTCATCGCCAGCAGAATGCTTTCCGTGCCGCCGGATGACACCGTGCCGCAAATGCCGTCTTCGCCGCCCACCTGCGCCGCACCGAGCATGCGGGCGGTCATCGCCACAATTTCCGCCTCGAATTTGGTGGTGGACGGAAAAATGTCGGCGTGCAGCGGGTTACTCTGCGAGTTGAGGGCGTATGCCCGGTTCAAAAATTCGATATGCGCGGGGTCGCCGTGATACACCGCGCCGGAAACGAATCCGTCCCGCCATACGGCGGCTTCGCGCTGCTGCAGGGTCTCCATCTGCGCCAAAATATCATCGCGGGGGATGCCCTCGGCGGGCAAGCGGGTGTGCGCCGGAAACTCGGCGGCATACGGTTTCAATTCGGATTCAAGTTCAGCCAACAGCGAATCGTATTCGCGTTCAATGCGCCGCCGCACCGCGGGAATGCGTTTCAATCGCCGTTCCAGCAGTCGCATCACCCGTGGCGGCACCCATTTCAATTTTTGAGAAAGGTTGATGATGTCCATAGATGTTTCTTGTTCTCGGTTCAAGGTTGCAGAGTTGCAGGGTTGCAGGGTCGCAGGGTTGCAAGTTGCAGGGTTGCAGAGTTGCAGGGTTACAAAAATTCACGCATCACGTTTCACGTTTCAAGTCCAAAGTCCAAAGTTTCAAATCCAAGGTTCAAAGTCTCACTTTCACCCTTTCTTTTTGTTCAACCGGGCGTAAATGGGGCGATTGTGTTTGTAAATTTCCCGAAAAACGGCAAATTGTTCATCGTATATTTCGGTGTTTTTTTCATCGGGTATGTAGGTGCGGGCAATTTTTACGTGCCGCGCCAAATCTTCAAACGAACCATACCCCAACCCCACCGATGCCAGCATTGCCGCACCGCGCACGTTCGCCAAAATGGGGTCGGCAACCTGCCGCACGGTACGCCCCAGCACATCGGCGTGAATTTGACACCAGATGTCGGAATTGGCGCCACCGCCAATCATGTTGATGCTCCGAAATTCTCGCCGGGCGAATTTTTCGACATAACCCAGCAGCCAGCGCGCATTGAGTGCCACCCCTTCAAACACGGCACGGATGAAATGTTCGCGGGTGGTGTTCAGCGAAACATTGTAAAAGCCGCCGCGCACGGCATGGTCTTCCACCGGCGTGCGTTCGCCATAAAGCCACGGGGTGAAAATAACGCCGCCGCTCCCCACGGGAGCGCGTGCCGCAATTTTATCGAAAAGTCGATACACATTCGGCGCGTCAGTTTCCGCCAAAAGTTCATCCGGGTGAAAGAAGATATTATCCTTCAAAAAGTTAAGGCACGCCCCCGCCGTTTCCTGCTCATTGGCAATTAAATACCGTTCCGGAACAGCAGAGGGCAGCGATGCCATATTGTGCAGAATATCGGTTTTTTTGAACGGCACATGGCAGGTAAGCCACGCCGATGTACCGATATACAGATGCGCCTGAAAATCGCGCACCGCCCCCGACCCCAACGCTGCCGAATGGACATCGGGTGTGCCGAGCACCACTTTTGCGGCGGTGGTGATGCCGAGTTCCGCCGCCGCTTGCGGGGTAACGGTTCCCAGCACATCCACCGCGCGGTGCAAATCGGGCAATTTCTCGCGCTCGATAGTTGCCATTGCCAGCAGACGGTCATCGTAATCTACCCGCGTCAAATCGCGGTTATCCGTTACCCAATGCAAAGCGATGGAATCGTATGACGCGGCAAATTGCCCGGTCAATTTCAAATTGAGATAGTCTTTCGGTTCCAAAAATTTGTGGGTTTGACGATAAATTTCGGGGTGGCGATGTTTGATGAACAAGATATGGGCGATGGAATCTTTGCCGGATTGACCGGGGATGCCGCCGGTGAGCCGCAGCCAGCGCGGCAGTTTTTCCACGCCGTACCCTTCAATGGTGAAACGCCCACCGGAAATTTGTTTGATATACGGCGCACCGCGCGAATCCATCCAGATGATGGCATTCATCAGCGGTTCGCCGTCGGCATTCACCGCCACCGTGCCCGACCATTGGGCGGTGCAAGCCACACCCGCCACGCTTTCGGGCGGAATGGCGGCTTCTGCCATCACCCGCCGGGCGGCGGCGGTGACAGCGCGCCACCAATCGGCGGGGTTTTGTTCCGCGCCGCCGTCGGGGAGCAGGGTTAACGGGGTGGGTTCGAATGTGTGGCAAACAATCGTGCCATCGGTGGTAACCAGCGCCGTCTTCGGTCCCGACGTGCCGAGGTCAATTGCCAGAATGTATTGTCGAGCCGGCATCATCACCTCCGTGATTCAGCGTTGTGTGACAAAAGTCAGATTAGCGTAGTTTGAGCGTAGTTTGTGAGTCGAGTAAATTCTACAAGATATGATACACTAAAATGGCAAGCTATTCAATTCCTTTTTCTCCTCCTTTTGATGAGCGCCGTGATGCCAGAGCACGGCGCTTTTCGATTCGTGACGTGTGAGGCTTACCCCGTGCTCCATACTCCGTGAGATGCCATTGGGCAATCAACCGACCACTATTCATCATTGTTCATTTCCGCTGCACCGAGCCGGTAGAGCCACCGCAGCACAAACGCCACGACCGCCACAATCGCCAGCAAGATGCCGCCGAAACAGGCGGCACCGCCGCCCAACAGCGGCAACACCGACTGCGCTCGGGTGATGAAAACAGGGGTGGGGGTGAATGTCGGGCGCGGGGTGGCGGTCGGTGGCACGGGGGTAACGGTGGCGGTTGCAGTGGGAGTAGGAGTAGGGGTGGGGGTGGATGTGGGCGACGGGGTCAGGGTTGGCGTGGGGGTTGCCGTTGCCGTCGGGGTGGCAGTTGGCGGGACGGGGGTTACAGTGGGGGTGGCGGCGGGTATGAAAGTTGCTGTCG
>CAYPNZ010000426.1:0-3009 GCA_964411845.1 uncultured Anaerolineaceae bacterium | reverse complement strand
TCTCTGTGAAATCTCTGTGCATCTCTGTGTTCCGGTCAATATTCTGAATAGTTACAAAAAAAGAACCGGCATAATGCCGGTTCTGAAATTTTCCGAAAGCAGGGGGTTATCCGCGCCGCCGTGATGCTAACATTTTGCGGCGTGCTTTGCGTGCGGCTCGTTGTTTTGCCAACCGTTTATTTTCGCTTTTGGAAACAAACCATCGTTTTTTGCGGTATGTGCTCAAAATTCGGTCGCGCACCACTTCTTTCCGAAAACGCTTGAGCAGCGCCTCTTGGCTTTCGCCGGGTCTCAGTTCCACACTCATTCAATATCACCCCCTTTCTGCGCTCAAATCATCAGGGCGGGGTATCGGTTGCCCGCTACCCCGCGCCGAAATGTCAATTATTCCGCCGGCGTTTCGGCGGCTGCCGGTGCATCATCGGCGGCAGGTGCTTCGGCTGATGCACCATCGCCATCACCGTCCGATTGGGCGGCGGTTTCGGTTTCGCTCACGGCAACCGCGGCGGCTTCGGCGGCAGCCACTGCTTCGGCTTCCGATTTGGCGGCGGCTTCGGCGGCATCTGCCTGTGCTTGTGCGGCGGCGGCTTTTTCTTCTTCCGCTTTGCGGCGGGCGAAGAAGCCGGTTCCTGCCGGAATGAGTTTGCCGATGATGACATTCTCTTTCAAGCCGGAAAGTTCATCGCGCTTGCCTTCGATGGCGGCTTGTGCCAACACGTTAATGGTGTGTTGGAACGATGATGCGGACAGGAAACTGTCGGTATTGAGTGCCGCTTTGGTAATGCCCAATAAAATCGGGCGCGCCACTGCCGGTTGTTTGCCCTGCTCGATGAGTTCGTCGCTGGCTTTTTGGAAGCGCCGGCGTTCCATAATTTCGCCGGGCAGAAAACTGCTGTCTTTGGTGGCAACCACCCGCACCCGGTTGGTCATTTGGCGGATGATGATTTCCACGTGTTTGTCGTGGATGGGCACACCCTGCGAACGATAGACATTCTGCACTTCGGCTACCAGATAGTTTTGCACGGCTTCGCGCCCCATAACATCCAGCAGCCGGTGGGGGTTGATTGCCCCTTGGCTGAGTTGCTGCCCGGCAACCACTCTATCGCCGTTTTCAACCAGCAGCCGCGCGGCGGAATCAACGTCCAGTTCAACTTCGCGGCGTTGTTCCCAACTAATCGCCACCTTCGAGCCACTAATATATACCCGACCGCCTTTTTCGGCAACTAATTCCTCTTCATCTTTGCGGGCGATGACGGTTTTCGGTTCAATTTCCGTGCCGTCTTCCACCGTAACTTCCCACCCTTCGGGGATGCGGTAAATTTTGCGGCGCATTTCGCTGGACGAGATTTTCAGCGAGCGGCTGCCGTCATCGTGATGGATGATGTCAACAATGCCGTCAATGTCGGCGATGATGGCTTCACCGCGGGGGTTGCGCGCTTCAAACAGTTCCTGAATACGGGGCAACCCGCTGGTGATGTCTTCTACGCCGGCAACGCCGCCCGTGTGGAACGTTCGCAGGGTCAACTGCGTGCCCGGTTCGCCGATGGACTGTGCGGCAATAATGCCGACGGCTTCGCCGAGACCCACCAAACCGCCGCGCCCCATATCGCGCCCGTAACATTTGGCGCAAATGCCTTTTTCCAATTCGCACGTCAACGGCGAACGAATCATCAGGCTGGTAACGCCGGCATCAACCATTGTTTGCAGGTCGGCGCGCGTAATCAGGTGGTCACGCGGAAAGAGCAGTTCGCCGGTTTTGGGATGGTACAGGTCGGCAGCCAGCACCCGCCCGAAAACTTTATCTTTGAACGGCAAACTCAATTCGCCGTCATCTTCGCGGGTGGCTTCGATGCCTTCTTGGGTGCCGCAGTCTTCGGCGCGGATAATCATTTCCTGCGCCACATCAACCAAGCGGCGGGTGAGATAACCGGCATCGGCGGTACGCAAGGCGGTATCCGCCAGCCCTTTCCGCGCGCCGTGGGTGGAAATGAAGTATTCCAGTGTGGTCAACCCTTCGCGGAAGTTAGAGCGAATGGGCAGCGGAATGATGTGCCCGCTGGGGTCTGCCATCAATCCGCGCATACCAGCAAGCTGGCGGATGGGGGTAAACCCGCCCTTCGTGGCGCCCGATTCCGCCATAACGCGGATGGGGCTATCTTCGGCGATGGCTTTACCCACTTCTTTGGTCACTTCATCGGTGGCTTTTGTCCACAACTCTACCGTTTGGATGTATTGTTCGTCTTCCGTAATCAACCCGCGGCGGAATTGTTTTTCGATTTTTTCGATTTGCTCGGTGGTGCGTTCCAGAATTTCGTATTTGGTTTTCGGGATGTTAATGTCGGAAATGGCGATGGTGGTACCGGAAACCGTAGCATATTTAAAACCGATGGTTTTAATATCGTTGGCAAGTTTAGCCGTGGCTTCAACACCCAATTTTTGGAACGACAGCCCAATCAGGTCTTTCAAGTCGCCTTTGGTCATCGGCTGGTTGTACACAAACCGAATTTCCGGCGGCAAAATTTCGTTGAACAACGCCCGTCCGACAGTGGTTTCAATGTACGGCATCTCTTCCGGCGGGAATGCGGTGTCAACGTTTTTCAGTTTGATGGGCGCATGCAAATCAACTTTACCCAGCGTATATGCCAGCGACACTTCATCAATACTGCCGAAAACTTTGCCGCCGCCTTTGGTATATTTCGCTTCCATGGTGAGGTAATAGATGCCCAGCACCATATCTTTGGTGGGACCGACGACCGGTTCGGAACTGGCGGGCAGCAACAGGTTTTTGCTGGCAAGCATCAATTCGCGGGCTTCTTTTACGGCGCTGTCGCTGAGCGGCACGTGTACCGCCATTTGGTCGCCGTCAAAGTCTGCGTTAAAGGCGGAACACACCAGCGGATGCAGATGAATGGCGCTGCCTTCCACCAGCAGCGGTTCAAAAGCCTGAATGCCCAGACGGTGCAAGGTGGGGGCGCGGTTGAGCATAATGGGGCGCGTTTGGATGACTTC
>CAYPNZ010000425.1:0-3017 GCA_964411845.1 uncultured Anaerolineaceae bacterium | reverse complement strand
CGGTTTGCGGCGGAACTATCATTGCGGTGGGTGCAATATCTACAATAATTTCATCGCCATTGATGTTGATGGCGCGGCACACGGCATTAAATATCCGCGAAGCCACATCGCGCAGCGGAAGCGGCTGCCACGTGTGGTTTGCCAGCAGTTCGTGCAGTGCCGCCAGGGCGCGCACCCGCACGTTGATGGCTTCCAGAGTTTTTTGGGAAATGGGGGTGTCGGTTGTTGTGGCGTGCCGCATTTCCAAATAGATCATCCCCGTGATGGCGGCGAGATTGTTGCGTACCCGGTGGTCAATTTCTTGCAGTAAACGGGTTTTCGCTGCGGATTCTTCGCGGATTTTTTCGGTTTGCTGCGCTTGTTTCAGCGCAACTGCCAGCGAGTTCCCCACTTCACGGGCAATTTCGCGGTATTCCGGTGAAATGTCTTCGGCTCGGGCAAAACCAAAATTCAATGCGCCGACCAACTCGTCGTTAAATATCAGCATCACACTTAATGTGGCAACAATGTTATGGGGTTTTAATTTTTGTTCGACGGGGGATTCTGCCAGAGGGAAATGGGTTTGAATGATGTTGTCCGGCGAATTTTGATATTGTTTGTATACCGGGTAATCTTCCAAAGGGAACGCCGCTCCGGGTTTAAGGTCGGGCGGGGTGACTTTACCGGCGGCGGCAAGAATTTTGCCGGTGTTGGTTGCCTCGTTTAAACTGACCACACTGGTGCGCCGGGCGGGAATGAGTTGCAGCAACGGTTTCAGCACGGCGGCGGCAATTTCCATCGGCGAAACCGCCGTTAATATGGCGCGGTCAATTTTGTGCAATAAATTTAACCGTCGGCTATATTGTTCCAGCCGGTCTTCATTTTCCTTTTGCAAAGTAATATCTTCAAATATTCCTTGCACGCCGATAATTTTACCGCTGTCATACAAAGGGGTTTTTATTACCCGCACATAACGATTGGCGCCGGACAGGGTTATGTTTTTTTCGATAATGTCCAGTACTTTTCCGGTGGTCATCACAAAATTATCGTCACGGCGATATTTTTTTGCCAGTTCTGCCGGGTGCAGGTCGAAATCGGTTTTACCGAGTATTTCTGCCGCCGGTTTGCCAATCATTCGGCAGTAATTTTGGTTGACGAAGGTAAAGCGCCCCCGGTGGTCTTTGCGGAAAATGTTTTGCGGAATATTTTCTACCAGCGAATGGTACAGGGCTTCCGACCGTTGCAGGGCGGCGTTGGTTTGTTTGCGCACGATGATACCGGTGAGCTGTGCTGCCAGCGCATCGAAGCGGCGAGCGTCATCTGCCGTGAAGGTACGCGCCGATGAAATATCTATTGTACCCACCACACGACCTTCATTTATGAGGGGGGCTATCATCACCGATTCAAGTTTCATTGTGGAATTGACGAGATGAAATATACGGTTGAGCAATGGTTTTGGAACCGTGGGTGTGCTGGATAGGGCGTATTCCTCTTCCATTTTTAAAATATCGCTGCCGGTGAACACCACGGTTTTTCTCTCGTTAATAACACGGGTGAACAGACTTTCGGGGGTTAGGGTTATAAACAGGGCGGGAAGCGGACGCCCCAAAAGCGATTCAATACGGCGGCGAAGATGGCGGGGGATAACCAGATTTTTTACATTCAAACGGGTGCCGGTCTCATCCATCAACATAACGGTTACACCGTGACCGTGGAAAAGGTCGCGCGTGCGTTCGGTAATCAGGGCAATGATTTCATCCAGCGAGTCGCCACGGTTGGCGGCGGTATTCAGCGCGTTTAAAAATGCCAAATCGGCGGTATGTTGCGTTAAAGTTTCCAAATCGGCAGTGCGTTCTGCCAGTTCGGCGCGCAAGTTTTGAATTTCTTGCAATAATTCGGCGGGTGTAGCCATCATTTTCACCGGTGAGTATTTCTTCTATCATATCACACCATTTGCCGCAGAGCAACCAAATTCACGGCGGAAAAACAAAGTTCTATAATTGACGAAATTACAACTAACCATTATCTTATCAGCAGTAGATTATTCTATTCCGGTACAATTCGGGTTTTTTGCGAAAATAATGTAAACACAAAAAGAGGACGTGTGGCATGAAGCAACAATATCCAACCAACAACACTAATTTCGGTTATACTTTTACCCACGAAAAACACACCCCGGATGCAGGTTTTCCCAATTTGCGGGTTTTCCTGCGGAAAGTGCCCAGCGGCGTTCATTTCGACCCGGAAACGATGGCGCTGACCTCTGTGGCAAACGGCATGCCCGATGATGTTGTCATTCACCATCCCACCCAGTTGCACGGAAATTTACAGGTGCTAGCCGGACGGGTAGTACTCACCGACCGCCGCCAGAAAAAAGTAGAGTTTTTCACCTTTGGCGGACGTTTAATTGTAGACCAGCAAGCAGATTATGTGGAATGCACCCTTAATTCCAGCGCACCCATTTATTTGCTGGATGACCGCGAATCTGCGCCCGCACTTTTTGCCGAAGATGCGGAAATTATGCTGGCGGAACGCCGCGCATCGTATATTCCCAACGAAGAGGAATTTGACAAAAAACTGGTTCATGTTGCGCCCTTCGATTTGTTCATTGCCGTGTTGAATGAGGTTGCAGAAAAGTTGGAACATCTGCCGTATAAACGGGTGAAGCGGCTATTTAAATTACACAAGTATGTTTCGGAGAATTTGGCACTGCTGCAATCCGAAGAAGAAATGGGCTACAACAAACAATTAACTCTGGAAAGCATATTGTAACCACACCGCAGGCAGCGGTTGATGAAATTGAGTTTTAGAGGAGGATAAATAAATGTACAATCGAAAGTTTAATTTTAGTGCGGGACCCGCGGTTTTACCCGTGCCGGTATTGGAACGTGCCCGCGATGAAATGATGAATTTTGAAAACAGCGGTATGTCGGTGATGGAAATGAGCCATCGTTCGGCAGTGTTTGAAGGTATTCTTGCCCGCGCGGAAAACGGTGTGCGCCGGGTGATGAACATTCCCGATGATTACGCCATCCTTT
>CAYPNZ010000424.1:0-3025 GCA_964411845.1 uncultured Anaerolineaceae bacterium | reverse complement strand
AAATTCCATATCGCAAAATTGCGGTAGCAGTGATTCTTTCTGGGCATCGCTGCCGTATTCCAGCAAGGGGATGACCAGCAAATTGGGCGCAAGCAAATTCATCGCGGCGCTTAAATCGCCCCATGCCAGTTCTTCGGCATAGAGTGCGCCGGTTACGGCAGAATGTTCGCCGAAACCGCCGTATGTTTCGGGGATGCTGCTGGGGATGAGCCCCAATTCCCAGCCGGAAGCGATGAGGTCGGCGGGCAGTTGTCCCGATTCGTCGGCATCGCGCATTGATTTTCGCAGTTCACGCTCGGCGTAGCGATGAACGGCGTCAATCAACATTTGCTGTTCTTCGGTTAAACTGAATGAAATCATGAATACCTCCGTTGGTATAGATTCCGATTATGACACATTGCGTTAAAGTTTAGTGTACCACCGGAATGTTCTGTAATTGTTCCGAAAGGGGATGCTGTTGGCAACAAAAAAACGGAGACCGAAATTTGTTCGGTCTCCGTTTGGGATGCGGGGGGTTATTTGAGTAACGATGATTGCGGTGATTCTTCCGGCAATTTAAAATCTGCGCCGACAATCACGCGAATATCCACATCGCTTTGCAGGTTGGGGCTGCGGCGTACATTTTCAGGCGCTACATTGAAGAAATTCACCAGTGTGCCGAGTGTATAATCTTTGTCGCTATAGGTAACGATGACGGTGCGCGGGTAGTCGGTACTTTCCGCGGGACCGAATTGCACGATATTGAAGCCCTGCTCTTTAAGGAATAATGCTGTTTGGGCGTCAAGCCCTTCGGTGGGGGTACCGTTTTGAATGATGATGGTTGCGCCTTCGGCGGCAAGTTGGGCTTTCAATTCTTCGCGTTGTTGTTGCTGCGCTTGCATTTGAGCCGTTTGGGTGGCTTGTGCGGCTTGCGCGGCGATGATTTCCGCTTGCGACGGTTCGTTATTTTCAACCTGCGCGAACATACGGTCAATGACCGGCTGGATTTTTTCGCGCAATGGCAAAAGTACCATTGCGCCGGCATCGGTGGTATAGTTGACGGTATAGTTTTCGTCGAGCACCACGGTTTCAATTTTGTCGGCGGTAATATCCGGCGCAAGGTTTGCCAGTTCCAAAATGTCTACCAATTGCAGGTCGGTTTTTACGGTGCCGGCCATGGTTGTCCACAGTTCGGGTACTTTGGGCAGCAACCCCAATTGCAGTGCCTTGTCTTTTATGGCGATGAGCACTTGCTGCTGGCGTTCGGCGCGCCCAAAGTCAGAGTCGATATGGCGGGTGCGGGCATATTTCAGCGCGGTGGCGCCATCCAAATGCTGCATACCGGCATCAATGTGGAAGGGGTCGTATCCGTAATCATCGCTGGGGAAGGTAGGGTCGTCAAGGGTGTACGGCACGTTAATGTCCAACCCGCCGAGGGTGTCTACAATTTTGCGGAATCCGTCAAAATCAACTTCCACATAAAAATGAACGGGAACCCCAAAATTGTATTGCACGGTTTTCATCGCCAGCGCGGGACCGCCGCCGGGGTAGCCGTCTTTTTCCCCCAGATAGTAGGCGGTGTTAATGCGCGATTCGCCGTAACCGGGAATTTCCAGCCATAAGTCTCGCGGCAACGAAAGCAACCCGGCGGTTTTGTTTTCCGGGTCAATCGTCACTAAAATCATAGTGTCGGTGCGGGCGTATTGCTCATCGGGGCGTTTATCTATGCCCAGCAGCAAAATATTTACGCGCTGTTTTTGCTTGTAATCCGGCAATGGCACACCGGTGATACCGGTAACAGGGATTTCGCCGCCGCGTTGGGGAATCACCCCGATAGTGGGGCGGGAACTGCCACCCACTGCCGGTAGCGACAAATCAATGTATGGCAGGTTGGGGACTTCAATAGAGGCAACGGTTTGTTTTACGGAATTGTACAGTAAATATCCGACAAATGCGCCGGCTAGCAGGAACAGCAGCGTGAGTATAATGGATAAAAAACGCGCAAACGATGTCGGAAGGTGATAATCTTGCGAGTGCTTCACATTCGTTCGTGTTGTCATAGCGTGCGATTATAGCACACAAGAAAAGTTACGCAAAACTGCGTAGGCAATTCTTCCTATTTTTTTGTTGCAAAAAGATTGCAAAAAGATTGCGACGGATAAAAAATAAGGGGTATATTTTTATAATCAAACTGATAAAAATACGTCGAAAAGAAGAAAATCTGTGGATAACTGGGGATAAACTGTGGACAATTGTGGACAACATTGCACAAGATGTATAAAAATCGTATAACAAACGTAGGATAATCGTATAGAAAAATAGTGAGGAATGGAGAAAATAATGCCCGATTTTTTGAAAAACAGTAAAGCCATCATCGGTATGATCCATGTGGATGCGTTGCCCGGCACACCGAAATTCGGCGGCTCGGTGCGCGCTATTGTGGAAAAGGCTGTTCGAGAAGCCGAAATTTACCGCGCCGCCGGTATTGATATACTGGCAATTGAAAATATGCACGATGTGCCGTACCTGAATCGGCAGGTTGGACCCGAAATTGTGGCGGCGATGACTCTGGTGGGCTACGAAGTAAAACGCGCCACCGGTTTGCGCTGCGGCATTCAAATTTTGGCAGGCGCAAATTTTGCCGCATTGGCGGCGGCGCAATCGGCGGGGTTGGATTTTATCCGCGCGGAAGGATTTGTTTTTGCCCACACCGCCGATGAAGGCATTATCAATGCCGATGCGGGTGAATTGCTGCGCTACCGGCGACAAATCGGAGCGGGTGATATTTTGGTGCTCACCGACATCAAGAAAAAACACAGCGCCCATGCTCTGACCGCCGATGTTTCGCTGACGGAAACGGCTCACGCCGCCGAATTTTTTTTAAGCGACGGAGTCATCGTTACCGGGGCGGCAACCGGTTCCCCCGCCGATGCCGCAGAGGTAGCAGCCGTGCAAGCCGCGGTGGAAATACCGGTGCTGGTGGGGTCGGGGGTAACGCCGGAAAACGTGGCTCAATTTTTACCCGTTGCCGATGCGCTGATTGTCG
>CAYPNZ010000423.1:0-3026 GCA_964411845.1 uncultured Anaerolineaceae bacterium | reverse complement strand
GCGCCTTCAGCCGAAGATGACTCACCGGCTGAGGCCGTTCCCCCGCAGGCGATTCGGTGGGGCGCGTTAGTTTTGCTGGCAGTGTTAATTGCAGCACGCAGTTGGGCGCAATTGGGAACCATCACTTTCCTGCCGAAACTTTTTCAGGATAAAGGCTGGGAACCGACCGCATACGGCGCCATTACCGGTGCGATGTGGCTGGCTTCGGCAATAATGGGTGTGATGGCGGGCACTGCCGCCGACCGCTGGGGGCGCAAGCGGGTTGTTTTTTGGATGATGGCGGGCGCGGTGGTGCCGCTTTACTTTTTACCGGTGGTGAATGGCTGGGTGGCGTTTGCAATGGCATTTTTGGCGGGCGGCATGCTCGGCGCACCGCACAGCATTTTGGTGGTGATTGCGCAGGCGCTGTTGCCGGGCAAAAAAGCAATGGCAAGCGGGCTGACGCTGGGTTATATGTTTGCGATGGGGGCTGTGGCAAATTACGGCATCGGCTGGCTGGCAGACCGTTCGACGCTGGCGGGTGCGCTGCAACTCGGGGCGGGGGTATCGCTGGCGGCGGCTGTGCTGGCGCTGGCACTGCCGCACACCAAAACTTCGACAGTTGCGGCGGAATCGGTATAATCTCCGCCGAAAGCAACTCGCTATTCGCAATTCGCAACTCGCAACTCACTATTCGCAATTCGCTATTTGAAAGGGTTTTTGCATGCATGAAGAGTTTTCATTTGTATCGCTATTGCTCATTACCGGGCTGGCTGTTACCGTACCGATTTTATCTTCTCGGTTTCGGCGGCTGAATATCCCCATTATTGTCGGTGAAATCATCGCCGGTATCATCGTGGGCAAAAGCGGTTTCAATTGGATTGAATCGAGCGTTCCGCTGGAATTTCTCACGCTGTTTGGGTTTACATATTTAATGTTTCTGTCCGGGCTGGAAGTGGATTTCACGGCGATTATCACCGCCGGAAAATCGGGGAAAAGGGAACATTTTTTGAAAAACCCCATTTGGTTGGGAATTACCGTTTTTGCGGTGACACTGGTTATTGCCATTATTGTGGCAATCGGGTTGAAACAATTTGGTTTGATAGAAGAACCTTTTATGATTGCCCTTATTTTAAGCACCACCTCTTTGGGCATTGTGGTGCCGGTGCTGAAAGAACGGGGGATGATGGCATCGCGGTTTGGGCAGGCGCTGCTGTTGTCGGCACTGGTGGCTGATTTCGGCACGCTGGTACTCATTACCGTGAATGTTACCATTATCAGCGAGGGGCTGACGCTGGAAGTGCTGCTGGTGCTGTTGCTGCTGCTGGTTTTTGTGCTGGCGGCGCGGGCGGGAAAATTTATGGCGCGTGTGCCGGGTATGGGACGGCTGATTGCCGAACTTTCCGGCGCAACCGCACAAATTGAGGTTCGTATTGCGTTTGCGCTGATGGTGGCATTCATCGTTCTTTCGGAGTGGCTGGGTGCGGAACTGATTTTGGGCGCATTTTTAGCCGGCGCGCTGATTTCCCTGCTTTCAAAAAAGGAAGGTTCCGACCTGCACCTGAAACTTGATGCCATCGGATTCGGCTTTTTCATTCCCATCTTTTTCATTATGGTGGGGGTACAATTCGATTTACCCACCCTGCTCGGCTCTCGGGAAGGGTTGCTGCTGGTGCCGTTGCTGCTGGCAGCGGCGTATGTTATAAAATTTGCGGCGGCGCTGCTCTTCCGCATCAATTTCAGTTGGCAGGAAACGTTTGCTGCCGGCGGCTTGCTTTCGGCGCGATTGTCGCTCATCATTGCGGCGGCGGCAATCGCACTGCAATTGGGCGCTATCAACGAGGCGGTCAATTCCGCCATTATTTTGGTGGCAATTGTTACCTGCACCGCGTCGCCGCTCATTTTCAATCGGGTTATGCCACCCAAAGAAAAATCACGGCGGCGCGGTGTACTGATTGTCGGGTTGGGTGAACCAACGGCGATGCTGGCGGAGCGCTTGCAGCAAAGCGGCGAACCGGTTTCAATTGTTGGTAGAGATGCGATGCGGGCAAAACAATTGCAGCAGCGCGGTTTTTCGGTGAAAGTTACCGAAAATGTGGATGCGGCGGCTTTAAAAGCGGCGGGCGCGGAGCGGGTAAAAACCGTGCTGGCGGTCAGTTCGTATGATGACGTGAATGTGCGGGTGGCGAAAATGGCAAAACAAGATTTTGCCGTTCCTGCGGTGATTGCACTCGTCCGTGATGCGGAAATTGCCAACCGGCTGGAAGTTTTCGATGTGCAGGTTATCCGCCCGCAACTGGCAACCGTGCTGGCGTTGGAAGGCGCGCTTCATTTTCCGGCGGCTTTCAAAATGCTCACCGACCCCAGCGACGGGGTGGAAGTGCGCGAAATTTCGCTGGAAAACAATCGCTTCATCGGCAAACCGTTGCGAGAGGTGCAATTGGCGGGAGATGCGCTGTTGCTGGGCTTGCGCCGGGGAGAAGAAGTGCTGGTTCCGCACGGAAACACCCGTTTGCAGCGCGGCGACCTGCTGATGCTGGTGGGGCACGAAGCGGCATTACAAGAAGCCATGCGGCAATTCAATCCGTCGGGGGTGTGAACCGGCGCAATTGAATTTTTGCCAGCGGGGTGTAAATGGGACCCTGCCGCGTCAATTGACTGCGAATCAGGGCGACGTGTTCCACCCGAACAGTGGCAATCTCGCCGATATTTCTGCGGGCGACGGCGGCGGCAATTTGGCGGAAATCATCGCGGCGCGCCCCGTTTTTCACCCTGCCGATGGTTAAATGCGGGGTGAACGGCTTTTTGTCCGGCGGAAAGCCCGTTGCGGCAGTGGCAGCCGTAACGGCGCGATGCAGGGCGGTCAAGGCGGCATTGGCGGCAATACCCGCCCAGATGATGCGCGGGCGGTTAAAATTGGGAAACGCCCCGACCGTCGCCAGTGCCAGCGAAAATACCGGCACGGCAGAAACCGTTTCCGCCAACCGGGTTGACAGCGCCGGCACCAGCGAGGCGTTACGGGTGGGTCGGTGACGCGTTCGATCCCT
>CAYPNZ010000422.1:0-3033 GCA_964411845.1 uncultured Anaerolineaceae bacterium | reverse complement strand
TTCAAGGTTTCAGGGTTCAAAGTTGCAGGGTTGCAAATTCGAGTTTCAGGTTCAAAGTTCAAGGTTACGTTTTACGCAATACGTTTTACGTTTTACGTTTCACGCCTCACATTTTCACGGGTTGTAAAAATAACATACAGCACGGGCAGCAGCAAAATTGATACCCCGATGATGTGTCCCCATAAAGCGTTTTCCAGCAGATACGGATACCACACCCGCACGGTTTCAAAATAGGGAATTGCCAGCATTGCGGTGAGGGTAAATGTTGCCGTGGCGCGAAATTCTCGGCTGTGAAACCCGAAGAGCACTGCCGGTGCGAAACTCCACAGCAGATACCAGCCGTGGAATACCGGCGCGACGAGGGCGGCGTACCAAAAAAGCGCCGTCCAGCCGAGTTTGAGCGGCGTTTCAAGATAGCCCAGCCGGGGGTACAGCCGCCACGCTTGCCAGCCGACAATTGCGCCCCACAGCCCGTACAGCGTCCAGCGGGTTACACTGAAAGCGGTGTTGGTGCCAAGCCGGCCTTCCAGTGCCAGCACGCCGGTTGCCATTAAACTGCGCCCCGCGCCGTGGGTTGCCTGCAATACCGCCCATTTGTCCCAGCCGGGGAACATCGGCAAAATGGGAATAACAATCATCAGTGCGAAAATGGCAATATACCACACCACCGCCGTGTAACGGTGAAATTTGGTGGGCAGTTTTAGGGTTAAATAGGCAATCAAAAACGGCGCAAAAAGGACGGTAATAAATTTTACCAGCACGCTGAGCGCCAAAAACAGCAGCGATAAATGGTCTTTGCCGCGCACCATCGCCCACACGGTGGCAAGCAGCAGGGCAACCATCACCATATCGTTGTGCGCATTTTGCGCCGTTTCCAGCAGCACCAGCGGATTCCACGCGAAGGCAACTTGTCCCCACACTTTCCATTCGGGATGTATCACGCTCAAAATATCGCCGATGAGCCAGATGGAAAGAAGATACCCGGCAATGGCAACGGCTTTCAGCGCGAAAAGATGCGCCAGAAAATCGCCGTTCACCGGATTGAACACACTCAGCGACAAAATTTCCCACACCGGTCCGTATGGTGATGGCGCGTCAATCCATTCGGCGGCAAGTTTTAGCCACGGGTCGGTGGCGGGCAAGGCGGCGGGCGCGGTGAGCAGCGGATTCAAATGGTACAGCGCCCATCCCCGGGTGCGGATGGCGTAAATAAACAGGTCAATTGCCAAAACGGGATAACTGAAAAAAAGTGTGCCGGCAAACACAAGCGGAATATAGGGTGTTCCGGCGGGCAGGTCTTCGCGTAACAGCCAAAAATAGATGGCAAATAGCGCTAAAATACCCAAAACAAAGGCGATAATCCCCGCCACGGAATAGTGGGTGAGTTTCGCGTAATCTACCGGCGGGATAATTTTGTAGAGGTTTTTCAGCAAAAAAAGGCGGGTGAAAACGCCCCAGTAAATCAATTCTGATGCCAGCGCCAGTGCCAGCAATGTTGCGGTGTTTTTTTTGAGGGTCATTGGTTGTTCAACAGTTTTTTAATGCTTTCAACCAGCTCGCGGGGAGCGGTGGTTTTTTTGATGAGCGCCGTTGCGCCGGCTGCCAGCGCTCGTTCCGCCATTTCGCCGGTTTCGTAGGCGGTAAACAACACGATGGGAATGTCGGCGGTGGCAGGGTCGGATTTTATGGCGACGGTGGCGCTGGCGCCATCCATCACCGGCATCATCAAATCCATCAAAATCAAATCGGGATGGTGGGCTTGCGCTTGCGCGATGGCTTCTTTGCCGTTACTCGCTTTCAGCACCGACATTTTCGCTCGGCGAAAGGCAAATTCAAGCAGGGTCAATTGGGTGGTTTCATCGTCAACGCATAAAATAGTGGGCATAATATCCTCGGTTGTGCTGGTGTAACGGTATCGTACCACAAATCAATCGTCAGCACAAAGGTTTATCTATTTTGCAGATGGTGTTATAATTGGGCGGAAAATATGTTTCCCGCAGGAGGATACCGCCATTGCTTGCCAAAGTCAATAGTTGTTCGGTTATTGGATTAGACGGCGTGTTGATTGAGGTTGAAGTGGATATTGCCAACGGTTTGCCCGCGTTTAACATTGTCGGGCTGCCCGACACTGCCGTGCAGGAAGCCAGAGAACGGGTGCGTGCCGCCATTAAAAATACCGGATTGCCTTTTCCGCGCACGCGGTTGACGGTGAATCTTGCCCCTGCCGACATTCGCAAAGCCGGACCCGCCTTCGATTTGCCGATTGCGGTGGGTATTCTGCTTGCCGGGGAAACGATTTTCGGGAATGTGGAAAAAGCCATCTTTATGGGCGAACTGTCGCTGGATGGCAGTGTGCGGCACGTCAGCGGTATTTTGCCGATGGCGACGCTGGCGCATCAGTTGGGGTACACCGAATTGTTTGTGCCCGCGCCGGATGCGCCGGAAGCGGCACTGGTTGACGGCGTGACGGTTTATCCGGTGGAAAATTTGTTGCAGGTTATTGACCATCTGTCGGGGCACCGGCGGATGCAGCCGTTTGCCGCCGACCGTTCGCTGGATGACGGCGACCTGCCGGCAGTGGTGGATTTCGGCGAAATTAAAGGGCAGGAACACGTCAAACGCGCGGCAGAAGTCGCGGCGGCGGGCGCGCACAATATGCTGATGACCGAACCGCCGGGCAGCGGCAAAACGCTCATTGCGCGGGCGATACCGGGCATTCTGCCGCGGCTGTCGCTGAGTGAGGCGCTGGACATCACCCGCATCTACTCGGTGGCGGATATGCTGCCCGGCGACAAACCGCTCATTCGCCAGCGTCCCTTTCGCGCCCCGCACCACACCATCAGTTATGCCGGGCTCATCGGCGGCGGGCGTTTCCCCAAACCGGGGGAAATCAGTTTGGCGCACCGCGGGGTTCTTTTTTTGGATGAATTGCCGGAATTCGGGCAGCGAATGCTGGAAATGCTGCGCCAACCGCTGGAAGATAAAATTGTATCCATCAGCCGCAGCGCCGGCTCACTGACATATCCCGCCAAT
>CAYPNZ010000421.1:0-3034 GCA_964411845.1 uncultured Anaerolineaceae bacterium | reverse complement strand
TCAAAAATATGAATTTCTCTGCTTCTCTGTGTCTCTGTGGTGAAAAATCGACCTTTTTCAGGAAATGTGTGCAAAAATTTGAACCATACAACTTTACAGGAGAATCCCATGTCAACGCCAGACCTTTCCCCGCTGCGAAAACAGTTTCCCGCGCTCCGGCAAACGGATGCCGATGGCAACCCGTATGTGTTTTTCGACGGTCCCGGCGGCACCCAAGTGCCCCAAACCGTTATAGATGCCGTTGCCGATTATTACACGCGCGCCAATGCCAACACACACGGGCAATATCCGTTTAGCCACCGCACCGATGCCGTCATCCGCGAGGCGCGGCAAGCCATGGCAGATTTTTTGAATGCGCCGTCGCCGGAAGAAATCATTTTCGGACCCACTTCCACCAATTTGGCGTTCAATATCAGCCGCGCTATCGGTAAAACACTCCAACCCGGCGATGAAATCATCGTTACCCGGCTTGACCACGATGCCAATATTTCGCCGTGGCTGGCGCTGGCGGAACTCGGTGCGGTTATAAAATTTGTGGATATTGATACGGCAGATTGCACGCTGGATATGGCGCATTTCGACCGGCTGCTTTCCCCAAAAACAAAGTTGGTGGCGGTGGGATATGCCTCAAACGCGGTGGGAACCATCAACCCCGTGAAAGAAATTGCCGCCAAAGCGCATGCCGTCGGCGCGCTGGTGTGGGTGGATGCGGTGCATTTTGCGCCGCACGGAACCATTGATGTGCAGGATATTGATTGTGACTTTTTGATGTGTTCCGCATATAAATTTTTTGCACCGCACATAGCGGTCGTATGGGGGCGATACGACCTGCTCGATGCACTTCCCGCCTACAAAGTCCGTCCCGCCGAAAACGAACCCCCGCATAAATTCGAGCAGGGCACGGGCAATTTTGAAGGTATGGCAGGCGTTACCGCCGCTATTAACTATTTGGCGGATGTCGGCAACCGGTACGGACAATCTTTCGCCGAGAAATATCGCGCGGCAGGTTTTTCCGGGCGGCGACTGATGTTAAAACAGGCAATGGCGGTAATTTCCGCCTACGAGCAAAATTTATTCACCGATTTGATGACCGGCTTGCAAGCCATTGACGGTGTGCAGATATACGGCATTACCGACCCCGCGCAATTTAACCGGCGCACCCCAACCGCGGCATTTACCAAAAAAGGTGTCCCCACCGTTGAAATTGCCCGCATTTTGGGCGAACACGGTATTTTTGTGTGGGATGGACACTATTATGCCATCGAAGTGGTCAAACGGTTGGGATTGTATGAATCCGGCGGAATGATTCGGGTGGGATTGGCGCATTATAACACCCGTTCCGAAATTGACCGCTTGCTGACCGTGGTGCGCGCGCTGTAATTTTACCCGAAAGATGACATAATGTTTGACAAACTCGAGAAAATATAGGAAAATTGTACCAATGGAAGCCATAAAAAATGCGCTGTATGCGTTATTGCACGATGCAAAATTAACCCCCACGGAAATATCCACACTCACCCTCGGTGATGTGCATTTAGCCGGCAGTGAACCGCTGGTAAAAGTTTGGGATGACCAAACCGGGCAGCGGCAAACGGTAACACTGTCAGCGCGCGCCCGCGATGCGCTGGTGGCGTGGCTGGTGGCACGCCCCGACCAACCAAGCCCGCTCCTCTTTCCGGGTGACGGCGGAGCAGAACTTTCTCCGGCGGAGATTGACGCCCTGTTGACAGATTTTGTCCCCCCGGCTTCGCTGGCGGGAGCCGTTGCGCCGCCGGTTGTTTCTGCGGATGTAATGGCAGATGAAAATTTGCCGCCGATGCCGCATCGTGCCGCGCCACCGTTCAAAGCCGCCCCGCCGCCCGTGTCACCGGAACGGCTGGCTGCCCGCCCGACGGCTCGACCGGAACCGGTGCAGGCAAAAACAGTGGCGCCGGTCGGCAATGCCAAACAGGTGATAATTTCTCCTCGATTGAGCACGCTCATTATCGGGGGATTGGCTATATTGGCGGTAATCGGTATTTTAATTGTGGGCGGCATTTCACTGGCAAATCGTCGCGGAAAAATTACGCCGACTGTGCCCGTTGTTGCGGCGCTGCCCACGGCGACACACAAGTTTGTGCCCGTTCCCACCGATACACCCTTGCCACCGTTGCCCACCAATACCCCCGTTCCGACAGCGACGGCAACTCCCGCGGCAACCGATACCCCCGCGGCAACCGACACCCCTACCGCCATTCCCACCCCAACGCCGGTTCCGCCCACGGCTACCCCCGCGCCGACCCCGTCACCCACGCCTGTGCCGCCCACCAATACCCCTGTTCCGGTGGCAAATCCGCCTGCACCCACCGCCACCCCCACCGTGGGCTTCAAATATCCCGCCCCGAAACTGATTTCGCCGGCGCCGGATTTTCGGTTCATTCCCGGCAATATCATCAAATTGGAATGGGAACCGGTGGGAGAATTAGCCGGAAATGAACAATATGCCGTGCGGCTCATCTACCGGCACAACACAAAATTAACCTACCGCGGTGCGGGCATCAAAGGAACAATTTGGACGGTTCCGCCGGAATTGCATCACGAAGCCGACGGACCCGAATTTGACCATGAATGGTATGTGTATGTGGAAGCCCTGCAACCGGATGGCACGGGCATTCCCATCAGCCCCGAAAGTGAACATCGCCATTTCAAATGGGAGTAACTTTCGGAAAAAAGAAGGTAACTGTTTAGCCGAGCCCGTTGAACTTGTTATTGCAAGCGCGGCAGAGCAATCGCCGGTTGCAATAGCGGGGATTGCTTCAACCCTAACGGGCTTCACAATAGACCTCTTGCAAAAGTAATGTTGGAAATAATTCCTTGACCGGAAAGGTTATATTTTTGCGAGATTATGCCAATGTCATTCCCGCGAAAGCGGGAATCCATACCTTTTCTTCCGGAATGACAGACTAATGCAAGAGATCTAATGACAGGCTGAGCAGATACAAAAGGAGTTGTGCAATGGCATCTTACGGAGCAAATCAAAATCCGCCGCTGTCAA
>CAYPNZ010000420.1:0-3058 GCA_964411845.1 uncultured Anaerolineaceae bacterium | reverse complement strand
CAAACTCAAAAATATGAATTTCTCTGCTTCTCTGCGCCGCCTGTGCCCTGCGGGTGCTGTGGTGAAAAAGCAACCTTTTTTCAGACGAGTCATAACAATTTTCCCAAACGTTTGAATTTTGCCGGCGCCCCTGCTATCATATCGAATATCGCTTGAAAAAAACGGGGCATGTCCCCATAGAGCCCAAAGGAGTGATTCTATGGCAAAGATTGTACGGGAAGTTATGTCGAAAGATTTGCGATGTTGCACACTATCATCTACCGTGCCCGATGTGGCACACATTATGGCCGCGTATGACATCAGTGCGGTGGTGGTGCTGGATGACGACGGATTTTTGGCGGGCATCATCACTCGCACCGATTTGGTTGCCCTGCGCGGGTCGGAAGAGTATTGGCACGGTTTAACCGCCGAACATGTGATGAAAACCGATGTGGTCACCTGCACCCCCGACACACCGATGCGCGATGCCAGCAAAACATTGGTGCAGCGCGGTATCCACCGGCTGGTTGTGGCTGAAAATACCACAGACAGCGAAAAAGTGCGACCGGTGGGCGTGCTGTCTCAAACCGATATTGTGCGGGATATGGCGTTATCATCATAACCCGCAAACGCCGCATCTGAATTTTTTGCCCGAAGGGAGATTTTTGTGACGCTTGAAGCAATCATTCAAACCATCAACGATGAATTTTCGGCGAAAGCAGCCGTGCGCGATGCCACACTGGCGCGGTCTCGGCAGTTGATAAAACATTGCGCCAATGCCATTCGCGCCACACACCGCCGCGAACCGGATACCGCCGATGCCCTGCTTCGGCAAGCGGATACCATTGCCGCGGAAATGGTATCCGATGCCAAACAGTACCCCGACATCTATTTTGCCGGATACACCCAAGATGCGCTCAAAGAACTTTCGGAAGCACATTTAACCCGGGCGTTGATTCTCAACTCGCCCCTGCCGACCCCGCAATCGTTGGGCGTGGAAAGTGCGGCGTATGTGAACGGCTTGGCGGAAACCGTGGGTGAATTGCGCCGTTATGCCCTTGACTCATTGCGACGGGGCGATGTTTCCGCCAGCGAAACAATGCTCGATTTGATGGATGAAATTTACACCATGCTCATCACGGTTGATTTCCCGTCTGCCATTACCCGCGATTTGCGCCGCAAAACCGATGTCGCCCGCTCTATTTTGGAACGCACCCGCGGTGATGTGACCACCGCCATTCGGCAGGAAGAAATGAAAACGGCAATGGCGGCATTTGAAGAACGAGTTGCCGCTTTAGAGTGATTTTTCTGTATTGGGAGATAAATTTTTGACGGGGGCAAAAGAAAAACGATGAATGCGGCACGCCCCGAATTGCAATAAATTTTGGCGGTGCAATTGGGTGCCGTACCCTTTGTGCCGGTCAAAACCGTATTGGGGATAGGTTTCTGCCAGCAATACCATCAGCCGGTCGCGCGTAACTTTTGCCACAATGGAGGCGGCTGCCACACTCAGCGAAACGGATTCGGCTTTAAAAAACGCATCCTGCGGTATAGAAACTTGCGGCAATCTCAGCGCGTCAATCAGCAAAAATTGCGGTTGTGGCGAAAGTTGCGCCACGGCACGGCGCATCGCATAACGGGTGGCGGCAATAATGTTGGTGCGGTCAATCAATCGCGGCGATGCCACCCCCACCCCCACTGCCAGCGCATGTTGGTATATCAGCGGCAAAAGCGCGTCACGCTGGTGCGCTGTCAACTGTTTTGAATCGCGGACGGGCAATAACGCTGCCGGCAAATCGGGGGCATTCGGCGGGAAAATTACCGCGGCGGCAACCACCGGACCCGCCCACGCGCCGCGTCCGGCTTCGTCAATACCGGCAACAAAAGAAAAGCCCTGCTTGAACAGGGCTGCTTCTTTTTTAAAGGTAGGGCGTGTTGTTTTCACCCCGCTACTCGCCAAAAACTAATAAACTCGTTTTTCTCGCAAGCGAGCGGCTTTCCCGCTGCGGTTGCGCAAGAAATACAGTTTGGCGCGGCGCACGTGCGCATGGCGCAACACTTCAATTTTGTTGATGCGCGGAGAGTGGATGAGGAATTTACGTTCCACGCCAATGCCGCCGGATGCGATGCGACGCACGGTAATGGTGCGGTTAACGCCGCCGTCATTCATCGCAATCACCACACCCTGAAATATCTGGATGCGCTCGTTTTTGCCTTCAACAATACGGAGGTGGACTTTTACGGTATCGCCGATTAAAATATCGGGCAAATCTTCTTTTAGGTTTTCTACGGATTTCAAAAGGTCAACTGCGTTTGCCATAATTCTCACTCTTAATTCAGGATAGTTTCATCATTCAAACCACAAAAAGCAATTTTATCATGAGCACGCATTGCAGGCAAATGTGGCACTCTGATTCAACATCTTCATCGGCGTAACAGCGGTTAACAAAAAAACCGGAACCGTGATGGTTCCGGCGGGGGGTTATTTGTTGTTGCTATTGCCGGCGGCAGGGGTTGTTTTTGTTTCTGTTTTGGCGGGTGTTTTATCGGTGCCGTTTGTTTCCGTTTTTTTGGCGGAACCGTTACCGTTGGTGAAATTTTTGCTGCCGTTTTTGTTGTCGGTTACGTAAAAACCGGGTCCTTTAAAAATAATGCCGACCGGATTAATAACCCGATGAATGTGTCCGCCGCATTGCGGGCAGGTGGTTAAAGCGCTGTCGCTAAACCGCTGCCGAATATCGAAACGATGTCCACAAGTTTCGCAAGCATATTGATAGGTTGGCATAACTAAACTCCCCAGTTTTACAGATATTGCCTTTCGTGACAAAACGTAACTTTCAAGGCGGCAATTTTACTCGATTTTGCGCAGAATTGCAACTTGGAAAGGCTATACAAAACCGCCACCTTCATTTTTACTGCATTTTGATTAAAATGAGGTAAAAGAAACGCTAGAATTGCATTAGATTCAAAAACCGTTCGGCAAGCAATTTGACATGGCTACCCGGTGAGACTACCATGTAATATGAAAATTTTAGGAGAAGACAGGTAAATGGCTTTACGAAAAATATTATATGCCGAT
>CAYPNZ010000419.1:0-3061 GCA_964411845.1 uncultured Anaerolineaceae bacterium | reverse complement strand
GCGGGCGTTAATGGGGTTGGATGGCACGGTTGACCTGCTGTTGATTGATACCGGCGCCGGCGTGGGGCGAAATGTGGTGCAATTTATTCTATCGGCGGGCGAAGTGCTGCTGGTAACCACCCCCGAACCCACCGCCGTAACCGACGCCTACGCGCTGATAAAAGTGCTGGCGGGGTATCATCTGCCCATTTCCATCAAATTGGTGGTGAATAACGCTCGGCAAACCGGCGAAGGCGAAGCGGTGGCACAGCGGCTCATCACCGTTGCCGAACAATTTTTGGGGCGCGCCATCGAACCGGTGGGCGTGCTGCCCCACGATAAAAACGTGCCGCAGGCGGTGCGCCGGCAAACCCCCGTCATCGAATTTAGCCCGTATTCGCCGATGACGGTGGCGCTCAACCGTTTGGCTGAACAATTGTGGAATAACATCGAAACCCGGCAAGTAACCGGTATTGCGCAATTTTTCCGCAAAATTATGGCATTGCGCGCGGTAATCGGTGGATAAAAAGGGAGAGAGACAATGACCAACGAAAAATCTGCACTGGTATTGAACATCGGCATTCGGATTGCATTGGTTGCCTTTCTCAGTGTGTTGGCGGTGGGGCTTATCAACGGCGCCGACCCGGTCACCGCCACCATCCGCAGTGTGATAGCCTTTGTATCGTTTTTGATACTGGGCTGGGGGGCATCGGTGCTGCTGGTAACCCCCGAATCGGAGGCGGATGATGACGCGGCGGATGATGACGAATCATCACCCGCTGAACCCTCCGCCGAGCAGAACGCGCCGGCAGTCGGCACGGCAATGCCTGTCGGGGCAATGAGTGCGCCGCAAGAATAACCGTCAGTTAGCCGCGCAATGGTTGTGTAATGGATGATGTAAACCAACTTTGGCAACAATATATCGAGCAGAAAAGTTCCAAAGCCCGCGAGGCATTGATTTTACGCTATGCCCCGCTGATAAAATATGTGGTGGGACGATTGGGGCTGAAAGTGCCCGCCAGTTTGGAACAAAACGACTTGCTCAGTTACGGCATGATTGGGCTGATTGAAGCCATTGACCGTTTTGACCCGTCGTATGAAGTGAAATTCGAGACATACGCCATTTCACGCATCAAAGGGCAAATCATCGATTCCATCCGCGCGATGGACATTCTGCCGCGCTCGGTTTACCGGCACGCCAAAGAAATCGAAACCGCTTTCGGCGAATTGAGCCAATCGCTGGGGCGCTTGCCCACCGACAGCGAAGTTGCCGCACACCTCGGCATTTCGGTGAAGGAATACCATCGCTGGTTGGGCAACGCCAGTTGGATTGTGGTATCGCTTGACCAGCCCATCGTTTTCAGCGACGGCGAACAGGCAAGCCTGTATGATTCACTGGAAGATGATACCGTGCAAACCCCGTCGGAAGTGATTGACCGGCAAGAAGCCATCGAGCGGGTGGCAACGGCAATTACCCAACTGCCCAAACGGGAACAACTGCTGGTGTCGCTGTATTACAATGACGGTTTGACGATGAAAGAAATCGGCGAAGTTTTAGGCGTTTCGGAATCGCGGGTGAGCCAATTGCACGCCAAAGTTATGTTGGCAATGCGCAGTTTCATCACCGGGCAAGATACCGCAACCCGAAAATCATATCGAAAACGGGGGATATATGTACCAGCCGTGGCTGCTTCTGGTTGAATTGGCAGTGTTGGGGGCAACCGTTTACTTTTTTTGGATGACCCGGCAAGCCGCCCAAAAAAATCGTGCCGAAATAACGGACGATGTACAAAAAATGGTCAGAGAATACACCGCTGCCCAAAACGATGCGATGGCGCGTGATGTGGCGGCATTGGTGCGGGAAATGGAATCGACTGCGGCAGAAATGCGGGCGCAGTGGACGCGGCAAAGCATCGAACTGCAAGATACCCTGCGCCGTGCCGAAGAAACCGAAGCGAAATTGCAATCGTTGCTGGCTGCCACGGTAACGCCCGCCGCCCCGGCAGCCGAGGCACTGCCGACCGCTTCTGCCGGAGAAACGTTTGGTAATGCGCTGGCAGACTTTCATCGCCACCTGTTGGATGCCGGGCGCACCCCCGATTCGGCGGGTAGAATGGTGGGACACGTGAAAGGGTTTGCTCGTTGGTGGGGCGGTCAACGATACGAACGTGTGCAATTGCGCCCCATTGATTCCGCCGAAGTGGAAGCATATCACGATGTGCTGCGCGATGAAGGGTTGAAAACCGCCACCATCCGCCGCAAAATAAACGCCGTCAAAGACTTTTTGGCGTGGCTCAACGCGCGGGTACAACCGGTATCGCCGCCAACCCCGAACATCACCCGCGCGCCCGTCAGCGACAAACGGTCGGTGGTGCAAACATTGGCGCAACAGGGGTTGGATGTGCGCACCATTGCCGCCCGTGCCAAAATGGAGCAGGAAACCGTTCGGATTTTATTGCGCGATGATGTTTAGGCAACTTTCAATTTTGCAATTTTGGGTAAAAGGCTACACTTATTCCCAACAACCAACCTAAACATCAAAAGGAGATTTCAACCATGCAACGTATCAAAACCATTGCCATTTTCAGTGTAATTTTGCTGCTGCTCACGGTTCCCGTTGCGGCGAACGGCAAACCCGTTACCATCTATCTCAGTTTCTTGCCCGAATTTTCCAATTTTGGGGCGGAAACGGCAACCGGCACGGCGAAAGTCAGCATCGGTGAGGCGTGGGTAGATTTAACCGCCGACAGATTGCCGCAATTGCAGGGTGAACAGTATGAAGGCTGGCTGCAAGAAGCCGGCACAGGCAAACGGTTCAGCGTGGGCAAGTTCAACGCCGATGCCAACGGACACGTGGCATATTACGTTCAATTGGACAACATCCCGGTGGCGGATTATCAGTACTTTCTGATTACGGTCGAACCCGACCCCGACCCCAGCCCCGATGCCGATGCCCGCATCACCATCGCCGGGCTGTTTCCCAATCCGCAATTGGTGGAAGTAACACCCACTCCCGTGCCGCTCATCAGTCCCGCCCCGCAGCCCATCACCGGCACGGAAAGCATGAGCGGCACCATGCCCC
>CAYPNZ010000418.1:0-3081 GCA_964411845.1 uncultured Anaerolineaceae bacterium | reverse complement strand
CCTGCCCAATTTTCGGGCGACCACAAGGGTCGCCCTACTTGTTTTTTGTCATTGCAAAACCCGTCAGGGTTGAAGTAATCTCGGCTTTTTGGCGGCGGGTTTTTATGCCATACGATGATTGCTTGCCACCGCATACGCCCCGCGCAATACCATGCCCACCACCAACAGCAGTGCCAACATTGCCGTTACGGTGAAAGGTGTGCCGGGAATTGCGCCGGTTTCCGGCAGCAACGCGCTTTCCGCCATTGCCCCTACCGTAAAACCGTTCCAGTAGTATTGCAAAACATTCCCCGTGTCGGAAAATTGTTCCGCGCGGAGAAAATAGTGTCCATCCGTCACCTCATCGGGAATGGTGAATGAGGCGGAAAATGTGCCGTCGGCGGCAGGTGTGGCGGTTACCGTGGCGAATGCCCCCGCGGCAGAATCGGCTTGCGGAGCAAGCGTCACCACCACATCGAAGGCGGGGTCTGCGCCCGTGCCCTGAATATCCACCACCGTGCCGGGTTCGCCCTGTACCGGGGAAATGGTAATGCGCAACGTGGGCGTTGTGCCGTCACCGGCATAAACCGTTTGCCCCATTATCAACACCACTATCAACAAAAAACCGGAAAGTAATATGCGCCGCATAACCTCACCTCACTCACAAGAGAAACAAAATGCGGAACGGGTTGTTTGCCCAGCCGCACAAAAATGTTACGTCAAGTTAAGTATAATTGAGGTGATGGAATATGTCAAGTTAAATTCCAAATAAAAAACGCCGCACGGTTGTGCAGCGTTTGGTTGAAAAATCTATCGCGGTTATTTATCATCTTCAATCAAAAATGTCTCGCCGGTGGTTTTTACCACGCCATGCTGAACTTTGGCATACCCCACCAAAATTAACATTGCGACCAATATGATGATAAAAAATATGTCCATACCATTGCTCCGTGAAGCCCGCTGATTGAATGACCATCGCATTATACTCCCAACCGAAACGCAACGCAACTGCAACCCTACGGAATACCGGCAGAAAACCTACGCGATATTGCCTATCTTTCGGAGTTATGGTCAACTTTTTGCATCTCGGAACGGCGGGGCAATTGTTTGTGCGGCAGTATCACCCGCACGATGGTTCCCTGCCCCAAAGCGGATTGGATGGAAATATCGCCGCCGAAAAGGTTGGCGCGTTCCTGCAGCCCCAGCAACCCGAAAGACCCCTTCCGCGCCAAATCGGTGGTATTTTCCGGCACGGTGAACCCCACACCGTCATCACGAATTTCCAGCAAAGTTTGGCGCGGCAAAAAACGCACCGTCACCCACACGTGTTCCGCTTGCGCATGTTTGCGGATATTGTTTAACACTTCTTGGGTGATGCGGAAGATTGCCACTTCCATGTCGGGGGTCAGCCCGACCGGCTCGCCTTCCACCTTCAACGCCGCCGACAGCGACCCGTCCTGCTCCAGCCGCCCCACCAAATATTGCAGCGCGGGCAGCAACCCCAAATCTTCCAGAGCCAGCGGACGCAAATCGCGCGAAAATTGGCGAATGCCGGCGATAGTTTCCGTCACCATTGCCCGCACCTCGGTGAGTTGGGCTTTGCTTTCCTCGACGGTCTGCTCGCCGAGCATTTCCCGCGCCAATTCGATGCGCTGTCCGATGGCGATGAGATTTTGGATGGTGCCGTCGTGCAAATCTCGGGCGATACGCTTGCGTTCCTCTTCCTGCGAATCGGTGACCGAGGCGACATATTCCTGCAAACCGGCACGATACGCCCCCAACTGCGTGACCATGTGGTTGAACGCCCGCCCCAGCGTGCGCAATTCGGAAATGCGGCTGAGCGCCACTTGCGCATCATAATCGCCGGAAGCAACCTGCTGCGCCTGTTTCGCCATCCGCTCGATGGGGGCGGTGATGCGCCGCACTGCCCACAGCAGCACCAACGCCAGCGAAACCAATCCCAGCAGCAGCACCCCCGACACCGCCAGCAACGGTTTCCACAGCGGCACGGTCGGTTGCACGGCAACCAACGATTGCATTGCCAACGCCGTAGCGCCCACTGCCAGCATCAGCATCAATGCCAGCGGAATGATAACCAGCCAAATTGCCAGTATTCGCAATTCCAGCCCGTTTGTTTTTGGGGTATGTTTGTTTTTCATGATGGAAAATGTTATGCGGAACCGCCGGGGGCAATCCAGCCGCGGCGCACGGCGTACATCACCGCTTCGGTGCGCGAATTGACATTCAATTTGGAAAAGATGTTGGACAGATGCGCCTGCACGGTGCGGTCGCTGATGAAAAGTTTGCGTCCGATTTCTTTGTTGGTCAATCCGTCACCCACCAGCCGCAAAATATCCATTTCGCGCTCGGTCAACCCGCCGTAATCCTGTTTGATGTTCGATAGCACATCGGGCAGTGTTTTGCCGCTGGTAAATTGCGACACCACTTTCCCGGCGACGCTGGGCGCCAGCGCCAAATCGCCTTTGATGACGGTACGGATGGCTTTGGTCAACTCATCGGCTTCGGCGGTTTTCAGCAGGTAGCCGTTTGCCCCCGCCTGCAACAGCGCAAAAACATATTCATCGTCATCGTGCGCGGTGAGCACCAGCACGGCAATTTCGGGATGCTTTTCTTTGATGCGTTTGGTCGCTTCGATGCCGCCGCCATCGGGCATGCGCACATCCATCACCACCACATCCGGCTCCAAATCGTCTGCCAAGCGGATGGCTTCTCTGCCGGTGGAAGCCTCGCCCACCACTTTGATGTCGGGTTGGCGTTCCAGCAACTGTCGCGTGCCGGCGCGCACCACCACATGGTCATCCGCCAGTAAAATTTTTATCGCTCCGGTCATAAGTTCCGTCCAAGGGTTTCAGGTTTCAAGTTTCAGGTTCAAAGTTCAAGGTTTAAGGTTTCAAGTTACGTTTCACGCAATACGTTTTACGTTTCAAGTCCAAAGTTTCAGGGTTGCAGGGTTGCAGTCAGCCGTTAGCCGTCAGCGGTCAGCAATCAGTGGTCAGCGGTCAGCGGTCACGCATCACGCATCACGCATTACGCATTACGCATTACGTTTCACGTTTTACGCAATACGTTTTACGTTTCAAG
>CAYPNZ010000417.1:0-3081 GCA_964411845.1 uncultured Anaerolineaceae bacterium | reverse complement strand
ACTAAAACCATTCTGCGCGTCGGCGAGCAACCGGGGCTGATTGAACGGCGGCGGAAAATGGAACAGGACATGAAAGACTGGTCGGTGGAAATTGAACAACTGACCACCCGCATCGCCACCCTCAAACAGCGTCAAATCGAACGCTCGCGCGGGGCATACGACCGCGAACAACAGCATGCCGCACTGAAACAGCAGCAAGCCCAACTGTTGCAAACGCGAAACACCATTTTGGAACACGCGGAACGCTCCGGTTTTGTGAACCCCACCAAAGAAATCGCCGCGCTGGAAAAAGAGTTTTCCGACACCACCAACACCCTCAACCGGGTAAAAGCCGGCATTCTGGCAGTGCTGTCCGCATCGGAAACACAGACAATTAAAGACCTTTCGCCGGAAGAGCAAGAAAAACTGGCACAATTAAAACTGGCGCATCAAACACTCGATGCAAAATTGAAAAATATTCAACAGCAAATAACCCATCGCCGCACCAACCCGTGGAAAAATCTACCCGCACAGTGGCGGCAGCAACTGGAACAAGACGAAGCACAATTAAAACAGGTCAATCACCACCTCACCCTCATCGAAGCCGAGATGGAAACCGACAAAAAAATTGCCGCCGCGCTGGCGCAGTCCGTTACGCGAAAAGAAGAGTTGGCAAACAATTTAGAGGCATTGAAGCAAGAATTGGCTGCGGTGAAAGAACAAATTGCCAACCAATCCAAAATCAAACCGCGCATCATCGTTTCCGGCAATTTGTATGCCGGCACCGAAGCCGTCATTATGCGCCACCGCAAAGAATTCATCGATTCTTTAAAAGGGGTGCAAATCCAATTAACCGGCGTGGACGACCAAAAACGCATCACCGTGTACGGGTTGGACTGACCGAATTTTTATCGCCAAAATTTTACAAATTTGCGCATTCGCAGTAAACTATCGCGCACAGAGACGAACGACCCGCCCCGTCATTCGTCTCTATTTTTTGCAAACGCGAGGCGTAAAGGCTCAATTATGATTATCAACGACCGCGACCTAGACCGCATTTTGGCTACCGTGCAAAAACCCGCCCGATATATCGGCGGTGAATTTAACAGCATCGTTAAAGATTGGCGCACCGTTCAAACCAAAATTGCGCTGGCATTCCCCGAAGTGTACGATTTGGGAATGAGCAATTTGGGGTTGGCGGTGCTGTACAATTTGGTCAACGAAAAACCCCATCTGCTCGCCGAGCGGGTTTTCGTGCCGTGGGTGGATATGGCACGCGCGATGCGCGAACGCCGAATGCCTCTTTACTCGCTGGAAACCCGCCATGCCCTGCGAGATTTCGACCTGCTGGGGATTACCCTGCCATACGAGCAACTTTTCAGCAACGTGCTGAACCTGCTCGATTTGGCGCACATGCCGCTGCACAGCCTCGACCGCGACGCCACATTTCCGCTGGTGTTGGCGGGCGGCAACGCCGTTTTCAATCCCGAACCGATGGCGGATTTCATTGACATGTTCGTCATCGGCGAAGGGGAAGACGTGCTATTGGAAATTATCGCCGCGTTTGACGACGTGCGCCACGCCGACCGCGACACGCAATTGCGGCGCATGGCGCAAATTCCCGGCGTGTATGTGCCGCGATTCTATCGCCCGGTATACCATACCGACGGCACGCTGGCGGAACTGTCGCCCACCGCCGCGGACATACCGGCACACATCACCAAACGTATCAGCCCGCTGATGTCCAAACCTGTCACCAAATTCATCCTGCCCCACACCGACGTGGTTTTCAGCCGCGCCTCGGTAGAAATTCAGCGCGGTTGCACGCGCGGCTGCCGTTTTTGCCATGCGGGCATGGTTTTCCGCCCCGTGCGCGAGCGGTCGCTGGCGGAATTGCTGGAAACGGTAGATGCCATCGTCCGCGAAACAGGACACGAAGAATTGGGCTTGCTGTCGCTCAGCAGCAGCGATTACAGCCAAATTGCCCCGTTGGTCAAAGCCATCTCCGAAAAATATCGGGGGGCGGCGCTCAACATTTCACTGCCCAGTTTGCGGCTGGAAAGTTTCAGCGCGGAACTGGCAGACATGCTCGCCGGGCGGCGCAAATCGGGTTTCACCTTCGCCCCGGAAGCCGCCACCGACCGGCTGCGGAATGTCATCAACAAACCCATCCCCACCGAACAACTGCTGGAAGCGGTAGATGCGGTGTACCGGCGCGGCTGGCAACTGGTAAAACTCTATTTTATGATTGGACAACCCACCGAAACCGATGAAGATGTCATCGCCATCGGCAAGTTGGCAAAACAGGTGCTGGCAATCGGCAAAAAATATCACGGCAGAAAAGCAAAAGTGCGCATCGGCGTTTCCACCTTTGTGCCGAAACCGCACACGCCGTTTCAGTGGGCATCGCTGTGGGATGTGGCGGACATCAAACGGAAACAAAATTTGCTGTTGGATGAAATTCGCCGCGAGCGAAACATCCTTTTCAACTATAACGACCCGGAAGAAAGTTTGCTGGAAGCCGTGCTGTCGCGCGGCGACCGACGGCTCGGCGCGGTCATCGAGCGGGCATGGCAACTCGGCGCCGGTTTCGATGCATGGGACGACCAATTTCGCCCCGAAGCATGGTGGCAGGCATTCGATGAAATCGGGTTGTCGCCGTGGTGGTATGCCCAGCGACCCCGTTTGGCGGACGAGGTTTTTCCGTGGGACCACATCGCAGCGGGGGTAGAAAAACGCTGGCTGCTGATGGATTGGATGTCGGCGCAACAGGGCGAAACCAAAATTGACTGCCGCGAACATTGCTACAATTGCGGCATTCTCACCGCGTTTAAAGGTTTGCGAGCCGCCACCCCGCCCACCGCGTGGAAATGTCCGCCCGTGCGCAACCCGCGCTGGCAAAAAAAGGTCGAAGCGGGGGATGTAATTGGCTTAACCCCGCTGGTCAAAGAAAGCATGGCGCGCGCCCGCATACCGGAAATTTAAAAATATGCGCGGATGAGGCGTGAAAACGTATTGCGTGATGCGTGATGCGTGAAACGTGAATTTTGCAACTTTGCAACCCTGTAACCCTGCAACTCTGCAACCTTGCAACCCTGCTAC
>CAYPNZ010000416.1:0-3082 GCA_964411845.1 uncultured Anaerolineaceae bacterium | reverse complement strand
AACTTTGGGCTTTGGACTTTGGACTTGAAACCTGCAACCCTGCAACCTTGCAACCCTGCAACCTTGAACGTGAAACCTTGGACTTGAAACTCGAACCCGGCACAATTTTACGCGAGCGGTACCGCATTGTGGGCTTAATCGGCGCCGGCGGGATGGGCGCGGTATATTTGGCGGATGACCTGCGGTTGGAAGGGCGTCGCTGTGCGGTGAAAGAGCAGCGGCTGGAAAATGCTGTTTCGCAGGTGGGACGCGAACAATTTCGGCAGGAAGCCTCTATTTTGGCGCGCCTTGACCATCCCGGCTTGCCGAAAGTGAGCGATTATTTTACCGATGATGCCACCAACCGCGATTATTTGGTGATGGATTATGTGCCCGGTCAAAATTTGGAACAAATATTGAAACAGGCGCGCCGCAAAGGCAATTTTCTGCCGGAAGATACCCTGCGCAGTTGGATGGTGCAATTGTGCGATGTGCTCAACTATCTTCATTCGCGGCAGCCGGTGGTGCTTCACCGCGACATCAAACCGGCAAACATTAAACTTACCCCCGAAAACCGCCTGAAACTGGTTGACTTCGGGTTGGCAAAACCGCTCGACCCCACCGACCCGCGCACCATTACCGGTTTGCAGGGGGTGGGCAGTTTGCCGTATACCCCGCTTGAACAATATGTAGACTATTTGGGGCACACCGATGCCCGCACCGATTTGTATGCGCTGGGCGCAACGTGCTACCATTTGGCAACCGGCGAAACGCCCCCCAGCGCCAACGACCGTTTTTTGAACCCCGATGCGCTCATCCCGCCGCAAAAAATCAACCCCGCGCTGTCCGACGGCTTTTGCCGCGCCATTTTGTGGGCGATGGCATTGCACCCCAAAGACCGACCCGCGTCCGTATCGGTGTGGCAATCTGCCATTGCCGGCAATGCGCCCGTGCCCCACGCGGCGGCGGAAATCTCTGCGCCGAATGCGCCGTTGACCGTCCGTCTACGCCAAAATGCGCCGCTGATTGCTGCTGTCGCCGTGCTGCTGGTGTGGGCGCTGTGGCTTACCTTCGGCGGTTGATGGCGTTCGCCGAAAATCCGAACCCCGCGGCGGCTATCAGCCCGCCAACCAGCATCAACCCCGTAAAAATGGCGCGCAAACCCGCCGCCGTCACAGTTGGCGACAGCCATACTCCAAAATTAAACCAGCCCATCCCCACCGTGATATAAACTGCCAACGTGCCCAAAATTGCGCCCAGCCCCCAGCGCAGCATATCCAACGGCACGTGCGCCGTGCGCAGCCACAACCAACCGGCTGCCAGTGTCAGCGCGAAAGCCAGCAGCGCCAGCAGCAGGTCAATCGGAGACAGCGACAATTGTTTTGTCGCGTTGGCGGAACCCGCTGCCGGGGCGTTTCCCGCGGGATTGCCGGCAGGCATCGGGGTGACGGTGGCGGCTGCCGTGGGCGCGGAGGTAGTCGGAACAACGGTGGGGGTGGCGGTCGGCGCGGGGGTGGGCGTTGCCGGTGCGGTGGATGCAATCAATTCCAAAGAAACGTCTTTTTCGTTTTTGGCGTCACCGCTGTATGCCGAAATTTTTACCGTGCCCGCGCGCGATAGATTCAGCGGCACGGTGGCATAGCCGCTCACCGTGTCGGTAACGGGCGCGGTAACACTTTGCCCGTCGCCATAGGTTGCCACAAATTGCACCGGTGTGCCGTCGGGCACGCGATGTCCGTTATGGTCGAGAATGGGACCCGCTTGCACTGTAATTTTCAGCGGCGGATGCAGCGGGGCGGATGTGCCGGTATTTGCGGTCAGCCGGAACGGTCGGGCGGGGTCGGGGGTCAGCACGGTGGGCAAATCATAACCGATGCCGTCCACCGAAACGGGGGGCGCGCCCTGCGGTTCCATTTCCCCGAAAATGGCGCGCACCGCCACTTCCAGTTCCGGTTCGGTTTTACTGTACAATCCCCAAAAAGCGGTCAATTTGCTGATTTCGGTGGTATCCAAATAGTAGGGGGCGTTCAGCGCCAGCACAATGATTTTTTTGTTGTACAGGCTGGAAACGCCCTGCGCCAAAAACAGTTTCAGCGCATCGGAATTGGGGAATTTGTCTACATTTAAATCGAGTGCGGCAAAAATAATCCAATCCGCCTGCTGAATGAGTTCGGTCACTTCGGCGGGCGTGTGTGCCAGTGGTGGACGGTCATCATTTTCGGTGGAATTTGCCAGCGCCAGCGAGCCGACCAGCACTTGTTTCAACTCGGCAAAGGTGATGGCGGCAATATTTTCCGGCGAGACCTGATTGGTGGTGTCGGGTCCGTACAGTTGCAGGATGATATTTTTCAGCGCATTGTGCGGCAGCGGCTCGAAGGGTTGGCAATCGGCGGTGAAGCATTCGCGCACGGTGCGGCTGTCGCTGACGATGAGAATTTTATCGTGAATGCCGGGGGGCTGCGGCACGCGGGCGGTGTATTCTTCCGGCGAAGGGTAGAGCAGGGTTAAACTTTGGCGGGCGATGGCGTTCACCGTGCGGTCGCCGCGTCCGGCAATTGCCAGTGCCACATCGCCGTCTTTGGTGAACCCGTTTGGTTCCGGGTTGGGGAACAGTTTGAATTTCAAGCGTAAAATGCGCGCCACCGATTCATCCACCCGTTCGGCAAATGTGCTGTCTTTTTGATATTCCGACCGGAAAAAGCGGATGGTGTCTTTGATGTTTTCAAATTGTTGCGACCAGTCGTTATTCAAGTCGAACTGTGCCAGAATGAGCATATCGTTACCGGCTAAAAATGCGTCGCGGGCGATGCGCCGGTGGGGGAAGGTTTGCAGGGTGGGGTCGTAAAATTTGCGCACGGCGGGCACGCCGAGCGCATCGCTGATGATGATGCCGCCGTTGCTGCGCCAGCGGGCAAATTCCGGCAGGTTGAGCAGGGTAGACATACCGGTTTTGTCGAAACTGATGGGCGCGGTGAACTGGCGGATGTCGCCCTGAAAGCCGCGATAGCGAATGTGGCTGGACATCATGGCATCGGTGGTGCCGGAGGTATCCGGCTCGGTGACGGCGAAAAAGGGCGCCAATTCGATGCGGCGCAATTCTTGC
>CAYPNZ010000415.1:0-3085 GCA_964411845.1 uncultured Anaerolineaceae bacterium | reverse complement strand
GCTTTGGGGGAGTATATCACAACATACGGGCGGGGTAAAAATTTCGGGTAGAGGGGGGATGGCGCGCGGTTTATCTTGAGAAATTTATTTCAGGGCAAGGCTGCGGGCGACCACAAAGGTCGCCCGCGAAAATGGTTCGGTTATTTTCACGCTGATTGAAAGCGCAGCAGCCGCAGGGCATTCGCTGCCACCACCAGCGTGCTGCCTTCGTGTATTGCCACCGTTCCGCTGAGGGGCACAATACCCAACACCGAAGTGACAATCAGCACGCCGATTATGCCCAGCGACAATGCCAGATTTTGTTTGATGACGGCGCGGCTGGCGCGGCTGAGCCCCACGGCGAATGGCAGGGCGCTCAAATCATCCGCCATCAAAGCGACATCGGCGGTTTCCAGCGCGACGGCAGTGCCCGCGCCCCCCATCGCAATACCGACCGTTGCCGTTGCCAGCGCGGGCGCATCGTTTACCCCGTCGCCCACCATTGCCACCGCCGCGCCGTCGGTTTGCAAGGCTTGGATGGCTTCCAATTTCTGTTCGGGCAGCAATTCGGCGCGAAAATCGGTGACCCCTGCTTTTTGCGCGATGTGCTGTGCCACCGTCCGGTTGTCGCCGGTGAGCATCACCAGTTTTTTGATGCCGGTCTCTCGCAATTTTACCAGCGTCGCCGCGATATTGGGGCGCAATGTGTCGGCGAGTGCCAGCACACCCAACAGTTCATCCCCATAACTGATGACCATCGTGGTTTTGCCGTCGGCTTCCAACTGCGCCACGGTTTGGCGAGCCGTTTCAGCCAAATCGAATTTTCCTGCATTTTCAAATAATTTTAGCGACCCCACCCACACCGGCAAACCGTCCACCGCGCTCTGCACGCCGCGTCCGGCGATATTTTCCAAACCCGATGCTGCCGGCAGCGGCAGATTTTTGTCGGCGGCGGCAGCCACTACCGCTTGCGCCAACGGGTGGTTCGATTGCTGTTCCACGGCGGCGGCAATTTTCAACACGGTCTCGGCGGTGCTGCCATTGAACGGCACAATATCGGTTACGGTGAATTTTCCGCGGGTCAGCGTGCCGGTTTTGTCGAATGCCATCACGTTGAGCGCCCCCAGTTGTTCCAAATACACCCCGCCTTTTATCAACACGCCGTTGCGCGCGGCTTGAGCGATACCTGCCAGCACGGCGGCGGGGGTTCCGATAGCCAGTGCACACGGCGAAGCGGCAACCAGCAGCAGCATTGCCCGGTAGAAACTTTGCGAAAAAGGCATCCACCCCGCCAGCGGCGGCACAATTGCCACGCCCGCCACCAAAATCAACACGGCAGGGACGAAAATGGCGGTGAAACGCCGGGTGAATTGTTGGGTGGGGCTTTGCTGACTTTGGGCTTCGGTGACCATTTGCATGACTCTGCTCAACGTGTTGTCGGCGGCGAGTTTGCCGGTGCGAATTTCCAGCGCGGCATTTTGGTTGATGGTTCCGGCGAACACGCCGTCGCCGGCGGTTTTTTCGACGGGCATACTTTCGCCGGTGATGGGGCTTTGGTCCACCGCGCTTTCGCCGCGTACCACCGTGCCGTCCACCGGAATGCGGTCGCCGGGACGCACCACCACCGTTTCGCCGATGCGGACGGCTTCCACCGGTTTTTCGATAATGGCATCGCCGATTTTCACGCGGGCGGTTTTGGGCATCAACTGCCCCAGCGCGTTCACGGCGTTGCGGGCGCGGTCGAGCGCGTAATGTTCGCCGGCGTGTCCCAAACTGAACAGAAAGAGTAGAAACGCGCCTTCCGCCCATTCGCCCAGAATTGCCGCACCGGCAGCCGCTGCCAGCATCAAAATATCGGTGTCGAACTTGCCTTTGAGCAAACCGGGCATGGCATGGGTGGCAATATCGTATCCGCCGGCGAGGTATGATAAAATGAAGAAAGCGAGGGCGATAGTGGGGGACAGCCGGAAAAACGTTTCGCCGAGCCAGCCGATGAGAAAGAATGCGCCCGCCATACCAACCAGCAGCAGCGTCCAGCGTTCCTGCATCCAGTGGGGCAGAAATGTGGGGGCGCTGCCGTGGTCGTGCGCGTCGGCGTGTTTGGCGGGGGCGGGGATATTTATCCCCATTGAATGCAACGCCGCTTCGATGGCATCGCGTTGCAGCCGGGTGTTATCGTATGCCACAAAGGCGATACCGGCGGCGTAATTGACGTTGGCGTGCAGCATACCCGGCATATCGGTGAGCATTCGGGTGATGACATCGGCGGCATCGGCGGAATTTAGGGCGGAAATGGGGATTTGTTCGTGCCGGAAACGCCGGGTAATGTTGATACCCGTTTCGGTTGCCAGCCGTTTCACCCGTTCCAGCGAAACCAAATTCGGGTCGTAATGCAGGCATAATTTTGAGTTGCCGTTATTTCTAACCAAATGCGCTTGCTCAATGCCTTTTATCGGTTCCAGCCATTGGCTCAGCAAATTGACACAATCGTCGTGGGCATCCATTTCCGGCAAAAGCACGGGCAGGTCGAGTTGTATTTTGTTCATTGACGGCTCCATTTCATAAAAACATAAGTATGTGTAAATGTATTGAAGTAAAAAAATTAGGCGTGTTGGCTGTGCGCCAAGCCCTGCTCGAACAAATCGCGGATATGGTCGTCATCCAGCGTGTAAAACACGTGCCGGCCCTCTTTTCGGGCGCGCACAATGTGCAAATTTCGCAACAGGCGCAATTGATGCGACACCGCCGGTTGGGTCATACCGAGCACCAGACACAAATCACCCACGCACAACTCGGCGTTTGCCAGCAAACCGATGATACGCACGCGGGTGGGGTCGGACAGGGCTTTAAACAGTTCGGCGACGTGGGTAGCGGTGATGCCGTCCAGCAGGTATTGTTGGGCGGTACGGGCAAGCGATTCGTCGGTGTGGTCAGCCGAACAGGTTGGAATTTGGTTGTGTGTCAAGCGGTTACTCCCCAATACATAAGTGATTGCTTATATGTTAGCATGTTTTGGCAGAAAGTCAAATGGGGGGTGTAACGGTAACAAACTTTGCGACATTACACATCCGATTGCGAAAGTTCACGAAAAACGGCTACCGTTTCC
>CAYPNZ010000414.1:0-3112 GCA_964411845.1 uncultured Anaerolineaceae bacterium | reverse complement strand
GGCGGCGGTATATCCATCATTTGCTGCGAGTTTTCCATATTTCACCTTTTTCATAAAATTTAGGAAGACATTATACCGAATTCCGCAAATTCACGAAAATACCGTCGAACCGTAACCCCCTTTTTCCCAAAAACGCCGGCGGTTACAATGCCATCCGGTCAGTTTTGACGCTGACGCAATTTTACGCTATATTCTCTGCGAAGACATAAGTTTGTTGGCAATGAAACCCCCGGACTGAACCTGTCTGGGGGTTTTTGTACAAAAATCGAAAGGAAGAAAGTAATGACTGACAAAAAAACTGTGGCTGACAATATGGTGGTGAGTATTGATTACACCCTTACGCTGGATGACGGCACGGAAATTGATACCTCTCGCGGGCAAGAGCCGCTGGCGTACCTGCACGGACACGGGCAATTGATTCCGGGGCTGGAACGGGAACTTTACGGCATGAGCATCGGCGATAGCAAAAAAGTAGCCGTTGCCCCGGCTGACGGCTATGGCGATGTTGACCCGAACGCCGTGCAATTGTTAAGCCACGATGTGTTCCCCGATGATTTGGCGCTGGAGCCCGGTATGCGCCTGCAAATGGCAACACCGGAAGGGCATCCGCTGGAAGCCGTGGTGAAAGAAATCCGCGACGACGGTGTTCTGCTCGACTTTAACCATCCGTTGGCAGGCGAAACGCTGAATTTTGACGTTTCGATTGCCGACCTGCGCCCCGCCACCGCCGAAGAACTGGCACACGGGCACGCGCACGGCGCACACGGACACAGCCACTAAAAAATAAAAGCACGCCGCAGCGTGCTCATATTACCAATGATTGTTTTGACGGGGCGGTTTTACAGCCGCCCCGTTTTTATTTCGGTTCAACCGAAATTCAGGGGGTTTGGCACGTATGTCATTGCGAGGCGCGTTTTTTGCGCCGAAGCAATCTCCGGTAACGTCATTTTGAGATTGCTTCGCCGGGCTCGCAATGACATACCCCTTGAAATTCCGAAGACCCTTATTTTTTCAATCGCCGCACCACAAATTGACCCTGTCCGGGTTTGCCCAAAAATTCGTCATCCTGCACTAAAATTTGCCCGCGGCTGATGGTTACGGCGGGCATCCCCCGCACAGACATACCGTCATACGGTGTCCATCCGGCGGTTTCGTGCAGGGTTTCCGGTGAGATGGTCAGGGTTTTTTCTGGGTCAAAAATAACGATGTCGGCATCGTATCCCACGGCAATGTGTCCTTTTCGGGTAAATCCCAGCAGTTCGGCGGGTTGGGTGCATGCCATATCCACCCACCGATTTTCGGAAAAGAAACCGGCGCGCACGCCATAGGTATATAATAGCGGGAAACGCATTTCTATTGCCGGCACGCCGCCCGGAATTTGGCTGAAATCGTGCAAACCGGTGGCTTTTTCTGCCGGGGTGAAGGGGCAATGGTCGGTGGTAACAATTTGCAAATGATTGTCTGCCAGCGCCTGCCATATTTTTCGCTGCTCACCAAGCGGGCGAATGGGCGGTGCGCACACCGGCAGCGCGCCATCAACGCCGTCTCGGTCGTACACGGTATCATCGAGCAGCAAATATTGCGGACATGTTTCGCCGGTTACGGGTAATCCGCGCCGCCGCGCATCGGCAATACGGTCAACCGCAGGTTGGCAGCCCACATGGAAAATGTGCAGCGGCACACCGGCAAATTCGGCAATGTCAATCACCCGCCCCACCGCTTCGCCTTCCATTTCCGGCGGGCGGCTGCGCGGATGCCAGTGGGGCGAGGTGTTTCCCTGCGCCACATTTTGGGCAATAAGGGTGGTTATCACGTCCCAATTTTCGGCGTGCACTACCGGCAGTCCCCCCACCCGCCGGATGGCTTGAAAAGCCTGCAACAATTCACCGTCGCTCAAACGCAGTCCATACGCCATATACAGTTTGAAACTGGCACAACCGGCATCGTACACGGCGGGAAGTTGGTTAAGTTTGGCAATATCGGTGGGGGCGATGGTCATATGCAAGCCGTAATCAATGGTGCTGCGAGCATCTGCCAGCGCGCGCCGCGCCGCCAGCGCGTCGAGCATCGTCTCATCGGGCTGGGTTTCCACGAAATCAACGATGGCGGTTGTACCGCCGAATGCCGCCGCCCGGGTGCCGGTAAAAAAATCATCGGTGGACACAAATTTGCCGATGGGCATTTCCAGATGGACATGAATGTCTACCGCCCCGGGGGTAACCAGCATCCCTTCGGCGTTAATTTCGCGGTGACCGGATAGATTTTCCCCGATTGCCACAATTTTTTCGCCGCCGATAGCCACATCGGCAATATAACTGTGGGTGGCGGTAACAATTTTTCCGTTTTTTATGACCATATCAAACATTATTGCAAACCTCCGCCGGGAGATAATTTATGCTTGCGGCAACACGAAACAAAATTTGCTGCCTTTGCCCGGTTCACTTTCCACGCAAACCGTACCATGTAATTTTTGAATGATACGGTGGACAATGGACAACCCCAAGCCGTGCCCTTGAATGCGCACTTGACTGAGGCGGCTGAACGGGACAAATAATTTCGATTGCTGTTCGGGGGTTAACCCCGCGCCGTTGTCTTGCACCCAAAACCGCACTTTGCCGTTTTTCGGCGTATCTGCACCGATGTGCAGTTTTGGGGGGGTGCCGCCGTATTTGATGGCATTGTTGATATAGTTTACCCACACTTCTTCAATCCACGGGGCGTACCCCATGGCAGTGGGCAAATCGGGTTGAACGGTGATTTCGGCATGGTGTTGTTCGACCGCTTCGCCCAAACGCCGGATTGCTTCGTTTACGCAAGCGCGCATCATCAACGGTTCGGGCACAACTTCCATTTGACGAACCCCTGCCAGTAGCAATAGTTCGTCTATAATGTTGCTCATCTTTTTCCCCGACCGCAACATTGCCTGTAAATTTTCTTTCAATTCTTCTTGCGACATATCATCTGCAAAATCGAGCATCACATCGGCATATCCCACCAACGTTGCCAACGGACCTTTCAAATCGTGCGCGACGGTATGCGCAAAAGCATCCAGTTCTTCGTTTTGCTCTTGCAATTCTTTGGCGCGCTGCCGCAGGGTGGTGACCATGTTGGC
>CAYPNZ010000413.1:0-3137 GCA_964411845.1 uncultured Anaerolineaceae bacterium | reverse complement strand
GGCGCTGCCACGACGCCGGTTTCACAAAGGAGGAGGGAGGATATAATTTTTTATTAGCATGCCACTTGCTAATTACACCTACATTATGCCCGCCCAAGATTAAAGTAATCTGAAAAAAAGATTAACGTTACATTAGAAAAAAATCCGACATCGGCGGGTAAATAGGCACGAGCGGGCACATCTGGTATACTGTGTTTCGAGAAAAAATCAGGTGAAATCCAAATGGAAAAACCGGTGCCGACCGGCATCCGCCGCGTAACCGAAAAATACCCCTATCCACTTTTAGCCGTGTTGATAATTTTACCGCGCTTTATCGGATTGACCCATATCGCCCTGCCCGCCGAAATAAACGCCGTTGCCGCCGGCTGGCAATGGTGGCAGTCATCGCCCCCGCCGACCATTACCCCCGCCGTGCTTTTCCCGTTTCGCGCGGCTGAAATTGCCGTAACCACCGTTATGCTGCTGTGGCTTTACCGCCGATTGCGCCCCGTTCAACCGTTGTGGGCGGCATTTGCCACCCTGTTGCTGGCGTGGGAACCGATTTTCGCGGCGTATGCCCGCTTATGGCAGCCGGAACCGCTGGCGGCGCTTGCCCTGCTGTTGCTGGTTGTCACCCTGCCCGACGCCTTCCGCGGCGATGACCGCACCCTGTGGCAAGCGGGCGCATTCGCGGGCATAGCGCTGGCGGCAAATGCAAAACTTTTGCCGGTCGCGGTCGGTCTATCACTGGTGGCGATATGGCTGTATGCTCCGCGGAAAATTGTTGCGCGCGCCGAACGATGGCTGTTCTGGCTGGTATGGACGGCGGTGGTATGGCTGCTGCTTTCGCCCGCCGCGTGGAAAACGCCCGCCGAGTTTTTGGCAGCCGCGCTGAAAATATCGTTTGCACCCCCAACTGCCGCCCCGTTATGGCTGATAGCGGCACTGCTATCGCCCGTCGGGTTGTTGGGATTGGCGGGATTCATCGTCCACCGCAGCGAGAGAATCGAACGCATACCGTGGCAATTGCCGGTGGCACAAATCGTTTTTGCGGGGGGATGGATGCTCTACCAACCACACGTTTCCGCTGCCGAAATGTTGGTTATCCTGCTGCCGATGGTGTTGCTGGCGGCGTGGGGTTGGTGGCAATGGCTGTCATCCCTTTCAGCCCGACGGAAGAACATTGTGTTGGCGGCACTGGCGGCGGGACAACTGGCGGGCATTTTATGGACTGCGCCGTATCTGGTTACATTCACTAACCCGCTGTGGGGCAATATGCCGATTGCCACCCACCGGTTTGAAATTCCCGACGGGGTGGGGCTGGATGCGGCGGCGGCATGGCTCAATGCCCGCCCCGCTGCGCTGGATGGGATGGTGGGCACAGACACCCCGCAATTGCTGTCGCCGTTTTATGCGGGGCGATTGACCGCTTTCACGTCGCCGGATGCGGTATTTATGGTGCTCACCCGCGCGCAGCAACGGGCGGAAAAACCGTCGCCGACAATTTTGCGCTATTATGAGACGCTGATGTCCCCCGAATTTTCGGCGGTGGTGCGCGGGCAGCCTGTGGCGAAAATCTATCGCGCACCCGCAGTGCAGCAGGCAATGGCACTGCCGCGCGGCATGGATACCGGCATTTTGCCCAAACCGATTGCCTTTCGCCCCGATAAAACCGCCCCCAAACGCGGCGATTCGCTGACGGTGGATGTGATTTGGCTTGCCCCGCCGCAACTGTCGCCGACCCGCTCGGTGCTCAGTGTGCGCAGTGTCATTCGGTTTGAAGCCGATATGGTCGAAACGGAAGACATTCCCCCGTCCAACGCCGAAACATTCGCCGCCGCCACCGCCCCGCTGCAAACCGTCGCCGACGGGTTGGTGGTCAGCCGTCATCATCTGCACTTGCCCGCCGATTTATCCCCCGGGCAATATAGTTTGGTCTCCGACGGGCGTCCCATCGGGGTGATAACTGTTGTCCCGTGAAAAACCGATGTCCGCTTTGGCTTCGGCGAAGGGCATGGTATCATTTGACCGATGAATGACCAACTGCCAACCGCCAACAACCAATCGCTGATAACCAATCTCCAAAAACACGCGCCGAGTTTTTGGCTGTGGGTGGTGATGGTCATTTTTGCCGTTACCTTTTCCGCGCTGGCGCTGAACCGGCATGCCGCATTTGAAACCAACGGCTTCGATTTGGGGAATGTCAATCAAGCCGTATGGAATTCGGCGCACGGGCGATTGCTGGCGTTTACCAATATGACTCCGCTGAACAACCGCTTGGCATTGCACGTTGAGCCGATTTTGCTGCTGTTGGTGCCGTTTTATTGGCTGGGGTGGGGCAGTCCCCAATTGTTGCTGGTGGTGCAGGCGGTGGTTGTTTCGCTGGGGGCGTTGCCGCTGTATCTCATTGCCCGCCCGAAAATCGGGGTGTGGAGTGCGCTGACAGTGGCAACGGCGTACCTGCTCTATCCCGCGCTGGAAGCCGCCGAAATGTTCGATTTTCACGCGGTGGCGCTTGCCCCCACCTTTTTGCTGTTTGCCGTTTATTATTTGGAACTTGCGTTGGGGCGCATCCCGGCGCCCAATGCTCAATCCCCCAAATTTTTCATTCTTCGTTTTTCATTTTTCATTATTCTGGCGTTGATGTGCAAAGAAGATATGGGGTTGGTGGTGGCGATGCTCGGTGTGGTTGTCGCGCTGAAAACCCGCCGCCGAAAACTCGCCGCCGCACTTTTTTTCGGCGGGCTGGCATGGTCGCTGGCGGCGATTCTGCTGGTGCAGCCGATGTTTGCGCCGGGCGGAAATATTCAGGGCAGCCGGTATGCATGGCTGGCAGCCGCGTTGACCCAACCCGCACTGCTGGTGGAACATTTCCGCGCGGTTAACCTGCCACAATACTTTTGGCGGCTTTTTGCGCCCACGGGCGGGTTGGCGCTGCTATCGCCGGTGATGCTGCTGCCCATTCTGCCGTCGCTGGCAATCAACCTGCTCAGCGATTTCGGTTTTATGTGGCGACCGGAAGAATTTCATTATGCCGCGCCGATGGCGCCGTTTGTGTTTCTTGCCGCACTCGAAACAATGAAAAGGGTAAAATTAAAAATAAACCTCTTGCACAAGTCTGTCATTCCGGAATTTCCCGCAGGGAAATATCCGGAATC
>CAYPNZ010000412.1:0-3140 GCA_964411845.1 uncultured Anaerolineaceae bacterium | reverse complement strand
CTGCAACCCTGCAACCCTGCAACTCTGTAACCCTGTAACCCTGTAACCTTGAAACTTTGGACTTGAAACCATGAAAACACTCGCACTGATAATGGCTGGCGGCGCAAACAAAAACCTCAGCGTGCTGACACAAGTTCGCGCCGAAGCCGCCCTTCCTTTCGGCGGCAAATTCCGCATTGTGGACTTTGCCCTTTCCAATTGCAGCAATTCCGAAATTTACAGCGTCGGCGTGCTGACCCAGTATATGCCCCGCTCGCTCAACGACCATATCGGCGTGGGCAAACCGTGGGAACTCGACCGCACCCGCGGCGGCGTGCGTTTGCTGCAACCGTATCTCGGTCCCGGCATTACCGGCTGGGAAAAAGGCACCGCCGATGCCGTGCGCCGCAATATGGATTATGTGGATGAGCAGCGCACCGATGCCGTGTTAATTTTGGGCGGCAACCACGTTTACAAAATGGATTACCGCACCATGCTGCGCTACCATCAGGAAATGGATGCCGATGTCACCATCGGCATTCGCAGCGTCAACCCGTTTGAAACCCACCGATTCGGCATTGTTACCACCGATGCCAACATGCGCGTGCTGAATTTTCAGGAAAAGCCGAAACGCTCGCGGGAAACCGTTGCCTCAATGGGCATTTACGTTTTCAAAACCGATGTTTTGCGCCAACACCTGAAAAAATACCGCTCCCATCTTGATTTCGGGCGCGATGTGCTGCCGGCGATGATTGCCCAAGGCAAACGTGTCTTCGCCTATAAATATGAAGGCTACTGGGCAAATGTGGGTACGCTGCAAGCCTACTGGGAAGCCAACATGGCACTGCTGGCAGAAACGCCCGCCCTCGATATGTACGACCCGAATTGGGTCATCCACACCCCCAGCGAAGAGCAACCGCCCGTAAAAGTCGGCGCAAATGCCCGCGTGGAAAACAATTTGCTTTCCAACGGAGCAATTGTGGACGGCGTGGCGGAACATTCGGTGCTGTCATCGGGGGTATATATCGCCGAAGGCGCAACAGTGCGCAATTCCATCATCATGCACGATTGTAAAATCGGCGCCGGAGCAGTCATTGACCGCGCCATCATTGACAAAAACACCGTCATCGGCGAAAACGCATATATCGGCTTTGGCGATAACATCGTCCCCAACAAAGATATTCCCGATATTTTAAACACCGGGCTGACAGTAATCGGCAAAAACGCCCACCTGCCCGCCGGGGTAAAAATCGGGCGCAATGTGGTCATCGAACCGCACACCACCGCCAAACGTTTTAAAAACGGCGAAATCCCCAGCGGAGAGACGGTTCGATGAAATGGATTTTCGGGCTGGGTATTTGGCTGATAGCGGTGGTGGGCTGCACAACTGCCACCCCAACCGCCGCCGTTGCAATACCAAAATCCACCGGAGGTGACCCAATGTTAACCCTAACAAGTTCCGCATTTGAAAACGGCACGCCCATTCCGGCGCGATATACCTGCACGGGCGATGACATTTCGCCGCCACTGGCGTGGGATGGCGTTCCCCCCGGCACGCAAAGTTTCGCCCTCATTTTCGATGACCCCGACGCCCCCGGCGGCACATGGGACCACTGGCTTCTTTTCAACCTGCCCGCCGATACCCGCGCGCTGCCGGAAAACGCTACCCTGCCCGCCGAAACTTCGGTCGGCAAAAACAGTTGGGGACGCACCGATTACGGGGGTCCCTGCCCGCCGCGCGGCACACATCGCTATTTTTTCAAACTATATGCGCTGGATACCCCCCTCTCGCTGACAACCGGCGCAAGCAAATCGGAAATTGAAGCGGCGATGCGCGGGCACATTTTGGCTCGCACCGAATTGATGGGTACTTTCACCCGTTAAAACCTCAATACTGCCACAAAAACAATCTGCTCACAACCAAATACATGCCAATCCATCGCACCCGTAAATATTTCAGAAGATTAGGAGGGAAAGATGAAAATTGGACGGATAGGCATAGCCATCGGTTTTGGATTGATATGGATGATTGCGGTGACGGCGTTTTTTTCGCTGTTGAGCGTGCCGCCGGTTTTGGCAGACGGGAATACACTGACCGTTTGCGCCGCCGGCTGCGATTACAGCATTATTCAAGATGCCATTGATGCCGCCACAGACGGCGATACCGTCAAAATTGCCGAAGGCACATACACCCACGTATTTTCGCGGGCGGGAAACCGGCAGATAGCCTACATTAGCAAAACCATCACCCTGCGGGGCGGTTACAGCACTGCCGATTGGACAACCGCCAACCCCGATACCCACCCCACCATCCTCGATGCGCAACGCAACGGGCGCGGCATTTACATCACCGACAACAGCCATCCAATCATCGACGGCATCCGCATCATCAACGGGGATGCCACCGGTATGCTCGCCGATGGACCCGACAATTTGGATGGCGGCGGCGGCATCTACATTCATCAAGCGTACCCCACCCTGCAAAACGTCCAAATTGTCAGTTGCACCGCGCAAGCCGGCGCCGGTATTTTCAGTTATTACGGGGCAATCACCGTCACCCAATCTAGTATCATATCCAATGCGGTGGAAAAATGGGGTGGCGCAGTGCGCGGGTTCGCAACCGTCACCAACATACAAAACAGCCTCATCGCCAATAACGTAACCACCGACGGGTATTCGCAGGGCGGGGGGTTTTATTTAACCTTCGGTAGACCGGCGATTTTCAGCAATAATGTTATCTCACACAACACCGCCGTTCAATCCGCCGGTGGTTTTATAGTAACCAACAGCAACTGCACCTTTACCGGCAATACCATTGCTAACAACAATTCCATAATCAGCGGCGGTGGCGGTGGCTTTATCGCAAATAGTTCTTGCACATTCACCGATAATATCTTCAAAGGGAACCAAGCCTATTATGATGGGGGCGCCATCGGTATCAATACCCGCTCAACAGCCACGCTCAACAATAATATCATCGAAAATAACACCGCCGGACGATATGGCGGCGGGCTGTACATCTATTCCGATTCAACCGTCACTTTAACCAACAACATTTTCCGCGGCAATGCCAGCACCGGCGGTGGTTCCGGCAGCGCGTATGCCATAGGCGATGCCCTTGCCGTTGCCGGCGCACGCGCCGATATATGGCACAACAATTT
>CAYPNZ010000411.1:0-3143 GCA_964411845.1 uncultured Anaerolineaceae bacterium | reverse complement strand
CGTGATTCGTGATTCGTGATTCGTGATTCGTGATTCGTGATTCGTGATTCGTGAACAGCATAACGGCTGCTTGCCGGTTGTCAAATCCATTCGTCATTCGTCACTCGCTGTTCGTCATTCGCTATTTGAAAGGTTTTTTATGCGCCGACCCGGAATTGTCGCGCCGAACGGAACACCCGCCAACCCCAAACTGATGCTCGGCTGGCAGCCGGGCGCCGTCAGTTGCGATGTTCGTTTTTTGCGGCAAAATAACCTGTTTGCCTATAAACAGGCGCACCCCGATGCGACCATCATCGTGCGATTTGAGCATCCGGCAAACTGGTTCACCGATTTGGAAGCGACGGCGGTACAGTATGCCCGCCAAATTGCCGCTCAATGGGACACCATCAAACCGTTGCAGCCGCTGGTTATTTTTGCCGAAGCGATGAATCTCGCCACCACCGCCGACGGCACATTCGACCCGGCGCGGCAATCGCTGTTTGAAAGCGAGCAATTCTATCGCAGTGCGGGCTGGTGGATTGCCCGCGTGGCGCAAGTGGTCAAAGCGCTGGCGCCGGAAATGCAACTGGTTGCCCCGCCCTTTTCGCCGGGGCGGCACGAAGACGGCGCGCCGGATGCGGCGGGCAATATTACCGAACCGTTTGCCGGTTATGATTTTTTGGCGGAAGCGGTGGGCAAATATTTTGACAACCGGCTGGCGGTATACGCCTGCTGGGGCGACGACACCGGCTCTCGGCGCGAATGGCTGCAAGACCCGCAACAATCTGTATGGCACGCCTTTCGGTGGCGGCGCGTGCTGGCACTGTTTGAAAAACGATACAATCTGGCGGCAACGGTGGTCATCAATCGCGCCTGCAATTTTGCCACATACGACCCCGATTTTTTCGAGCAGATTGTGTTTTTCGCCCAACATACTTTAAACGATGCCCGCGTTGCCGCGCTGACCTTTTATCTGTGGGAAGACCCGTCATTTAACCCCGCCACCATTTTTAATGTGTGGACTCAATATCTGCCGGACTTGCCCGCTTTCACCCGACGGCTTGCCGCACTGCCCGATATTTTACCGGGCAGTACGCCGCCCACCGACACCATCCCCGCCCCGCCGCAACCCGTCACCGCCCCGAATGATACCGCCTTCGGCGGTATGTCCATTCGAGTGAAACTCGGTAACGGGCGCATCGAAACGATGACACTGGAAAATTATCTGCGGGCGGTCGTGCCGGCGGAAATTCCCGCCACATGGCATCCCGAAGCGTTGAAAGCGCAGGCAATTGCCGCCCGCTCGTATGCCGCCAACGCCATTCGGCGCGCACGCTATCTGGGTAAAAAATTCGACATCACCACCGACCCCGCCGTTGACCAAAATTACCGCCCCGACAAAATTCATATCGCCACCGATAAAGCCATTTTGGCAACTGCGGGACTGGTGGCAACCTACAATCGCCATCCCATTGATGCCGTTTATTCCGCCAACTGCGGCGGACACACCCGCAACAGCGAAGATGTGTTCAAAAAGGCAGACGGTTCGCCCGCCAACCCAACCCCGTACCTGCGCGGGGTTTCGTGCCCCGCGCCGGGACCCAAAAACGGGCACGGGGTGGGCTTGTGCCAACACGGCGCGCAAACGTTTGCCAAACAGGGTTCCACCTTCGAGCAAATTTTAAAACATTATTACACCGGTATTTCCATTGAGCCGTGGCAATATACCCCGCCGCCAACCGCTGCCGAGGCAGAGAGCGCCGGCATAACCGAACCCGGCAATTGGCAGGTTGCCATCAAACGCACGCCGGGGCTGGCGCTGATTGTCGGTAATTTGGCAAACAAACCGAATATACCCATCACCGTCACCACCCCGCGCGGCGATTCGTTTGTTGTAACCAGCGGCAGCAAGCCGGAATTCGGCGCGGGGGGGTTTGAGGCGTTGGCAACCGGCGGCACGGGGGTGTACCGGCTGGCATTTTTGGGGCAAACTTTTTCGGTGCGGGTGGATACCAACACCACCGTTCATTTGGATATTGCCGCCAAAACCGCTGCCAAACCGACTGCCGCCGCGGGCAGCATTCGCGGCACGCTCACCGATGCGTCGGGCACGCCGCTCGGCGGGCGAACCGTCCAACTGCAAACCGCACACACGGTAAAAGTGTTTGCCACCGCCGCCGACGGGCAATTTTTGTTTGACGACCTGCCGTCGGGAACCTATACCCTTTCGGAATTGGAAAGCGGCATCAGCCAAACCGTCACCGTAACGGGCGGCGAACAACAGGTTTCGCTGGTGATTCCCGCCGCAGCCGGCGGCGAACACTGGGTCGCCGAAACCACTGAACTGCCCGGCAGCATCCCGCTGCTGGTGGGCGACATCGGCGTGGCAGGCGAAGCCATCACCGCCACCGCGCCATCGGGGGCAACCGTCACCGTCAAAAGCGGCGATAAACCGGAATACGGCAGCGGCGGCTTTGAAATTTACGCGCCGGAAATCGGCACATATACCCTTTCGTTTTTGGGGCGAACCGTCGCTGTGCCCGCTAACGGAAAAATGCAGCGCATCACTTTCAAGCAGGCGCCACCGGAAGAATTGGCGCGGCTGATTTCATCGGCGCTGCCACTGTCAAAAATAGAATCGCTGTTGCAGGAATTGCGGCAGGAAACGGATACCGCCGATTTATTCAGCATCGAGGAATTGAACAATTGAGGTAACTTGTGCAAACACCCCTTTTTGATTTTGGTCCGCCCCGGTTGTCTGTCAGCGAAGTGAATGCCCACATTCGCCAACTGATTGACACCGACGATATTTTGCAAGATTTGTGGCTGGAAGGCGAAATTTCCAACTGGCGACCCGCCAACTCGGGGCATATTTATTTTACCCTGAAAGATGCCGCCGCCAGCATTCGCTGCGTAATTTGGCGGTCTACCGCCGCGCGATTGCGCTATCGCCCCAAAGGGGACGGCGAAGCGGTGGCGCTGTACGGACGGGTTTCGGTGTATGAAGCGGGGGGGGCATATCAATTTTACGTCAACGATATTGAGCCGCTGGGCGTGGGGGCGCTGTATGTGCAATTCGAGCGGTTGAAACAGCAACTTGCCGCCGAAGGATTGTTCGATGAGGAACACAAGCGGTCACTGCCGCCGTTTCCGCGCCGCATCGG
>CAYPNZ010000410.1:0-3157 GCA_964411845.1 uncultured Anaerolineaceae bacterium | reverse complement strand
CACCCCGACGGCGACTCGCACGCCGCGCCCAACCCGCACGCCAACGGCGACGGCGACTCGCACGCCGCGCCCGACACCCACCCCAACGGCGACGGCAACCCCGTTGGCTGTGGAAGCGGCATCGCTGCCCAACGGGCAAGTGGCGGTATCGTGGCAGCCTGCCGCGGAAAAAGCGCGAGTGTACAGTGACATGGGTTCGGGGTTTGGCGTATTCGTGCTGCAAACCGAAACGCCCGACCACACCTTCACCGATACTGCGGTGAAACCCGGCTCACAAGTGGTCTATCGGGTGGAAAATGCGGGCGCGCCGCCGGGTATTGCACGTGTGCAATTGCCCGCTGTGCCGCAACGGGTACAATCTGCCGTGCGGAGCGCCGCGCCTGTGTCCGCCGCGCCTGCCGGTTCGGTCACGGTTATTCCCGCACCCACCCCCCTGCCGCCCGATGCGCTGCTGCTGGGTTTGATGAGCGATGCCAGTTTCACGGATGGTGTCGGCACGTTGCATGTACTGGGTGAACTGCGGAACGATTCAAATGTGGATGTGGGCGAAATGTCGGTAACGGTCAGTTTTTATGATGCCGGCGGTGGTTTTCTGATGGAAGTGACCGGGCGTCCGCTGGAAAGAACACTTGCCCCCGGCGGACGAGCGTCATTCAGTATTGAAACCGCACCGCCCGCCGGTTGGCACAATTACAGCGTCAAAGCGGTGGGGCGTCCCGTTCCGGCAAGTATGCCGCCGCAAACGGCGTTGGTTTCCGTTTCTGCCGCCGAAGATGCGGTTGGGTTTTATCATGTTTCCGGTTCCGTAAAAAATATGGGCAGCACCCTGCTCCGTCGCCCCAAAGTGGTGGTTACACTTTACGGTCGCAGTGGCGGCGTGGTCAATGTCGGATTTGCCTATTTGCAGCCGAAACAACTGTCGCCGGGGAAAATTGCCGCGTTCGATGTGGCATTCACCTATTTCCCCGATGTGCTCGATTACCGGTTGGTCGTTGTGGACGAATAATATTCCGTCGGCAATCGTGCAATCCTTTTGCCAAATGTCATTCCCAATGCTAGAATTTTTATAAACACCCGGCGGTATCTTTTCCGCCGATGGATTTTCTTATGGAAGAAACCGAGTTTTCATTGCCCGATACGGCAACAGACGAAATGATGTTGCGCGCCGGTGAAATGGAAGATATTGTGCCGTGCAGTCAGATTGAGGCAGCGTATACCACCGATTATGTGTGGCAAATGCACTTTCAAGAGACGGAACACACGGCGCAGACCCATTTTACCCGCGTGCGATTGCCGCGCTCGATGCCGGTGGCGTATCCCCACAACCAAAATGAAATTTTACAACTGTTGCAGCAGGTATCGTATTTATTGGTGGTGGAAAACGCCGGCGAAGTGGCGGGTTTTGTGTGCGGCAATATCGAACCGTGGCGTAGCACCGTTACCATCGAGGCGATGATTGTTGCGGCGAGTATGCGGCGGCGGGGCATCGGTAAAAAATTGTGGAACGGTGTGGCGGCGTTGGCACAGGAAAACCGCTGTACACAACTGTCGGTGGCGCTGCAAACCAAAAACGACCCCGCCATTTCATTTGTGCGAAAGTTCGGTGCGACACTGTGCGGTTATGACGACCGCCTTTTCCCCAACGGGGATATTGCGCTGTTGTTTTCGCTGTCACTGTGATTATGATTGCTTTGGGTTCGGCATTGGTGGCGATAAATCAAATTTTATCGTCATTTATTTTAATTTTAGCCTTTTCGCTGCTTGTTTTCATTTTAAACTACAATCGCAACAGCGCCATCGGGCGGGCGTTTGCGGTGCTTTTGGCGTGTATGGCATTCACCTATGCCGGTGATGTGGCGTTGTTTCAGGTTTCATCGCTGGACGATGCTATGCCGTGGCTTAAATTTCAGTGGATTGGCATTGCTTTTACCCCTGCCGCATACCTGCATTTTTCCGATTCGCTGCTGCGCACCACCAACGATATTTCCCGCCCGCGGCGAATTGCCGTCGCCGGCGGGTATGTTGCCGGCGCGGTGTTTTTGTATTTGGCGATTTTTACCGATCTTCTGGTGCGCGACGGTTTTTTCCAACCGGCAGTGACCCAATTTCGCGCGGGACCGCTGTTCGGTTTGTTTACCATCTATTTTTATGCGGCGGTTATTTGGGGGGTGTTCAATACCCAACGCGCCCGCGACCGCTGTTTGACCACCGCCACGCGCCGTCGAATGACCATGCTGATGCTGTCGTTTGCCGCACCGTCTTTCGGAGTGTTCCCGTATATGCTGGTGGCAAATCAGGCATCGAGTTTACCGGCGTGGGTGCTGTTGTCGGCGTTGTTTGTGGTGAACATCGGCATTGTGCTGATGCTGGTGCTCATGGGGTACAGCGTTGCTTTCTTCGATGCGTTCACCCCCGACCGGGTGGTCAAATACACGCTGGCAACATATTTGCTGCGGGGTCCGCTGGTGGCAACGCTGGTTATCGGCGTGATTATCGCCATGCCCGATAACCCGGTTATTTTGGGTTTGCCCCGCGATGCAATTCTCATTCCGTCCATCGTGTCTATCATTGTGCTGGCACAAATTGCCGCCAGTTATTTAAAGCCGCTCATCAGCAATTGGGTATATCATAATGAACGCGATGAGGTGGCATTGCTGCGTTATGTTGATAGCCGGTTGCTGACCACCACCGATTTGCGGCAGGCGCTGGAAAACGTTTTAACCGCCATTTGCGAGTTGATGCGGGTGCGCACCGGTTTCATCGCCAATGTGATTGCCCGTTCCGGTCCCCGGCTGGAAACTTCGGTGGGCGAAGCGACGATTGTCGAGCAGGCGCTGTCTCAATTTGATGTATCCGTTTTAAACGCGGCGGACAGTGAGGGGGAGATTTTTATCCCCCACAAAAATTTTTGGTATGTGCCGCTGAAAACACACGACGGCGAAGCCTTTTTGGGGTTACTGGGCATCGAAGCGCGCAGCGACGAACCGCGTTTAACGGAATATGAAGCGCGCACGGTGCGATTGTTAGTGCAGCAAGCGGAATTTATGTTGGAAGACCGTCGCTTGCAGCAAAGCGTTTTCGGCGCGCTGCGGAACATCGCCGGGGAAATGGAGCGGGCACAGCGGGTGCGCAGCGCGGTGCGGTATGTCGGTTCGCC
>CAYPNZ010000409.1:0-3169 GCA_964411845.1 uncultured Anaerolineaceae bacterium | reverse complement strand
CCCCTGCACCTGCCCCGGGCTAACCGACAACCCTAACAGGGTATCTTCCAGCGAAACCGGCTCGTCATCGGCGGCATCGCAGAAATTCACCACCTCGGCATCATCAATCACCAGCGGCAGCGATAAATCCCAATATGCCCGATAGGCATCGCGGCGGGCGGCAATGGTCGGTTGCAGCGGGGCAATTGTTCGCAGCGAACTTGCCAGTACCTGCTCGATTTCTTCCATCGTCAACCAAAAATAGTCGTCCGGCGCGTTGATGAGTTTTGCCGCCACCCATTTTTTCGCCAGCGACAAATCCCAGCGGCGGATGGCAGCCATTGCCCGCGCTTGCGCCGCAAACATTTCGGTGCGCAGGGTAAACATCCGATACAATATGCGCAGCAGGGGCAATGCCAGCCACTTTCGCCACGGAAACAGCCGCTGCCGCCACGAACCGCCGGCAGTGAGTTGCCGCCACAACCGTCCCACCGCCTGCTCGTCGGCATGTTTGGCAGATTGGGTAATGCGCATATCTGCCAGTTGGGTGTAACCGGCAATTGCCTGCAATAGCGATTCGGGCTGTTCGGCGTAACGCGGAAGCCCCATATCGGCAGGGTAGGTGCTTAAATGACCGCATTCGGTTAAATATGCCTCAAATTTGGTCAAAAATTCGGTACCGGCTAGCGCCGTGCGGTAATCGTTTAACCGGAATGAACGGGTGAGATATGCCGCCACTTTCGGTTCCGACAAAGCGGCTCGGCTCAAATTCCACAGGGCGATATTGTGCCGAATGGTTGCCGGGTCTTTGCCCAGTGTGCCGAGCATACGGAACATATCGGTGTTCGACGGGGTGAATGGCGCCACCAGTTTGGCGATGGTTACCATCAGCCCGGTAATTGCCGATAACACCACCAAACCGATGCCCATTAAATCGCCATACACTTGCTCACGGAAACGAAACTGGGCGAGCAAATCATCGGTGGTTGCGGGAATTTTTTGCAGGGCAGCGATGATACGGTCGGTATTTTGGCGATATTGCTGCACAAAAGTATCTACCCGGCGCACCTCGCGCCAAAAATTGCGATAGATTTTTCGCGCCCGCCAAATCGTTTTCCAACTGACGGAAAAGGGGTTCGCCAGCGATGACCCGCTCATATACCCCACCATCACCAGCAACGGCACGGGATTTAACCCCATTTGCGCCAGTACTTGTTTGATAATGTTCAGGTTGAGATATGGTCTGCCGTAAAACAGTTTAATGTATGCCCCCAAGCCCGAAACATTCAGCCCCATTCGCTCGAAAAATGAAATGGCGTGCCCTTGCGTGCGCACCATCAGCGAAGAGAAAAGCACCGATGGCAGTTCCGGCAGGGTATCGGGGTGGTTGGCGCGCGTCCACTCGGCGGAAACTTCGGTGGCGGGGTGAAAATCGGGCATGCTGCCGGCAATTTGGCTCGCCGAGATGGGGCGCGATTGCAAAATATGCAATTTTTGGTGAGCAAATGCCCATTCCACATCTTGCGGCGCGCCCATTAACGCCTCGATGCGTTCCAGCGTGTGCGCCAGCGTTTGCAGTTGCCCCGCCGCCAGCGGTTCGCGCAGGGCAGCCATCGCCTCGCCGCCGCTTTTGTGTAAAACGGGATATGTTGGCGGTTGACGGCGAATATTATAGCGGAAGGGGGTTGTTGTGCCGTGCGCCACGGCATCGCCCAGAGCGGCAACGGCTTCCACCACCATTTCATCGCGCACACCGGAAATCGGATTGACGGTAAATGCCACCCCGGCGGCATCCGGTTTGAGCATTGGCTGGATGAGTACGGCAATTTTTATTTGCCGGATGGGAATATCGTTTTGCAAACGGTAGTTCAGCGCGGGACCGGTGAGGGTAGATGCCCAACAGCGGGTAATGCTGACCGGAATCAACTCGCGGGGGACGGCGAGTTCGGTTAAATGCAAGCCGGCAAAACTAAAGGTACGCCCGTCTTCATCAATGGCAGACGACCGCACGGCAAACGATTGCACCGCAGGCGGAAAGATTTCCGCCAATTTTTGGCGTAACTCCGTTTCCAAAATATGCGCCAGCGGTTTGGTTTTCAGGAAGTCCGCCAAAAAATGAAGGGCATCTTCGGTAACCGCCACATTCGGCGAACCTTCCCAAATGGGGCGTAACGAATTTTCGGCAACTTGCGCTTCAAAAAATGCCGACGTGACCACCAATCCCTGCGGCACGGGCAGGTTATTTTGCCGCAAGCGCGCCAAATTTAACGCTTTGGCGCCGACCAGTTGTAAATCGGTGGTATCTATTTCATTCAGTGTCAGCAATAACGGCTTGGTCATCATCAAACCCGGGTTGGCTCATAATGGTAAAAAATAAAACCGATGCCGGCAATACCGCCGCCAAAACCACCCCAAAATAGTTCGGCGTTTCGGCGATAAGAAGCGCAGTGGGCGCCAATAATGTCAACCCCAGCGACAGCAGCAGGCTTACATAATAACCAATTTTACTTTTAACGAATAATCCCCATGCCACATTTAAGGCGATGATACCCAAAATTAAAAAGGCGATGGCAACCGTTAAATACCACAGTTGGATGGGGGTAATGTAATACGGAAAGTTGCGGCTGGTAATCAATTCGGCGGTGCGGATGACGATATCTTTAACGCCCATTACCGCGAACAGAAGCCCCAACCCCAGCCAAAATGCCGTTGACATTAACAGCGGCAACGACCGTTGTTTTGGCGTGCGGGTACGGCGCGTTACCGGCGCGGTCGGTTCGGTGCCCGTTTCCAGCAATTGGTTAATTTGTGCCATACCCCGCCGCGCGTAATCGTTAGCGGGGTTGATGGTTAGCACATTTTCCAAACATATTTTTCGGTCGGGGATAGAGTCGGCAACATAGCTGAGCCACACCCACGCCGCTTCGTTGCGGGGGTCATCAACCACCACATCGTACAGCAGGTTTTGGGCAGCGGCACGGTCGCCGGCTTTGGCGGCTTCAATTCCCTGCGCCAGTTTCGTTTTGGTGTCCACAAATGCTTCCGTTTGAAAGGGTCATTGTTATTATTGTGAACTCACCTTACGCATTCGAGGATTTGACAATGACATTATTGGGGAAAATTCCAAATTTGGGGTTCCCCCATCCCCCCTGTGTCCCCCCTTCCCGGCGGGAAGGGGGGAATGAGAGAG
>CAYPNZ010000408.1:0-3175 GCA_964411845.1 uncultured Anaerolineaceae bacterium | reverse complement strand
AGTTTGGGTTCGGGTTGAAAATTAATCGTTCGCCGTGTGCCCACTCTGCCAGCACAAACGGACCTGTGCTGACCGGATTTTCGTTACAATCCCACGATAGCATTTGAGCGGGGTTGCCGCATTGATGCGCGGGAAAAACGCCGGTGCCTTCGCCGCCGAATTGCAGCCGGTAATTGGGATAAAATTCGCTATAATGCACAATTGCCGTCAAATCGTCGGGAGTGTCAATGGCGGTTATCAGGTCGAAGCCGGGGGCGTAAATACCGCTTTGGCGCAGCGATTGCCACGTGAAAACCACATCGGCGGCGGTAAACGGCTCACCGTCGCTCCAACGGATGCCCGGTCGAATGTGCCATGTGACGGTCAGCCCGTCGGCACTGACGCCGCCATTTTCCGGGGTAGGCACTTCGGTTGCCAATTCCGGGTAAAAAGTGCCGTCGGGGGCAATTTCTGCCAGCGCGCCGAAAACCAACTCGCCGATGAGTTCTTCGTAACCGGTATCATTGATATAGGCGTTAAAACTGGGCGGGTCAATGGGGATGGGAATGGTGATGGCATCGGGGTCAATATCTACCACCCGTGCCAACGGTGGCAGCACGGTTGGCGAAGGGGTGGCAACGGGTGATACGGCTTGCGATTGGCAAGCGGTCAAAAAGAAGATAAGGCTGGCAAACGCCAAAAATTTTTGCATAAAAAAGTCATCCGCAAAACAAGATGCTGACATTTTAGCGTGTTGTTGCGGCTTACGCAAGTGCGCACAGATTGAAATAATGAACTTGCCTAAAGGGGAAAAATCAATACAATAGTGCCATAAATTTTTAGAGCCGTTAGCTCAATCGGTAGAGCATCTGCCTTTTAAGCAGAGGGTTTCGGGTTCGAGTCCCGGACGGCTCACCACAAAAGCCCCATCGCAATGATGGGGCTTTTTGTGTGCGTGCCGTATCAATCCGCATCCGAAGGGGTATCATCGGTATCCGGCGTTGCGTCGGCGACGGTTTTGGCGCCTGTGGCGGCGGCATCAACCAGTTTGTTTTTGGCGGCGGCGGCAGTTTCAATGCCGTCTACCATCGCTTTGGTGGTTTTTCCCGCTTGCAGCATCATTTCTGCGGCGGTTTCCGCACCGCCTGCCATCATTTCAATACTGCCCTTCATACCGTCGCCCATTATTTTGGCGCTTCCTTTTGCCATCTGCAATCCGGTTTTTAAACCTTTGCCTGCCAGTTTTGGGGGTGCGGTAACGGCTTTTACCGGATTTTTGGGCGCTTCACCGGCAATTTCCGCGGCTTCACCCATTGTGCGCCCGATGTCGGTTGCGGTTTTGCGGGCGGTATTTGCCATTTTGCGCGCGCGTTTGACCCCCTTTTTCGCCGTTTTTGTCATTTTCCCGCCGACGCTTTTTGCGCCACCCGCCATTGTTTCGCCGAATGATTTACCGCTGTGCGCCACGTCGGTGGCGGCTTCTGCGCCGGTGGCGGCGAGCGCGCCGGCGGCTTGTCCGGCAGCCGCCGATTTTGCTTTTACCTGCGCCAGCAGGTCGGCGGGGATGCGCAACAGTTTTTCGCCCCGTTTGGCGCGTTCCGCATTCATTTTTTCGTAAAGCCGCAAGCGTTTTTCGGGTGGAAGATGTTTGTCGGTGGTTTGTTTCAGGGTGGTTTTCATCTGCCGGAAATTTGCCAGCGCGGCGCGGCACGAATCGCATTCCTTTAAATGCGCCTCAAATGTTTTTTGTTCTGCGGGCGATAATGTTCCGTCTAAAAATTCCGATATTTGTTCAATAAATTTTTTGTGCGTGTTCATATTTGTGCCTCTCTTGTCTGTTCGACCAACCGTTTTTGCAATTCAAGCCGCGCTCGGTGTACCCGTAACTTTGCCGCCGATTCGGATATTTCAAGCGTTTGCGCCGTTTCTTTCATCGAAAGTCCCTCTAATTCAAACAGGACGAAAGCGGTGCGCAATTTGGGTGAAAGGGTTGCCAACCCGCGCTGTAATTCGGTGGCGGCTTCTTTTTGCAATAAAATTTCTTCCGGCAAAGGTGTAACATCGTCTATCAGCAGCGAGCCTTCATCTTCATCCAACACCTCTATGGAGGTTTGTTCGCCCTGTTTGCGCTGTTTGGCGCGGATAATATCGAGCGTAACGTTGGTGGCAACGCGATACAGCCAACTGGAAAACTTGGCATCGCCGCGGAAATTTGCTATTCGGCGGTACACCGTCAAAAATGTTTCTTGCAGGGCGTCTTCCGCATCGTGCTCATTTTGCAGGATGCGGTATGCCACGCGATACACCATATCTGCATATTGTTCAATTAACTGTTCGTATGCCAGCGGGTCGCCGGTTTGCAGGGCGGCAATAAATTCGGATTCTGTTGCGAACATTTTTCGACCTCGTTGGGGATGCCTGTTACAGGCATCCCCAATGTTACGGATATTTTACCGTATTTTGATTAACTTCCCAACCGGTGCATCATATCGCTGCTGAGATTGATGATTTCCGCCGTCAATTGCGTGCTGTCAATGGTGATGGCGGCTATATCTTGCGCCAAACTCAAACTGCTGGCGGAGATGAGGTTTTCGCTGGCAACGATGCGGTCTGCCATTGTGCCGATTTCGCCTTCGGTGTACAGAATGCGGTCTGCCATTACCCCGATTTCATCCGCCATCGCCAAAATATCTTGCGACAATTGCAGTGTGGTGCCTTCGGAGCCGTCAATCCGGGCATTGATGTCGTCTGCGGTTACGGCAATGGCGTTGGCATCGCTTTCCACTTGGGCGGCGAGCGTGTAAATTTGCTGCGCGGCATCAAGCACATCGGCATCGGTTTCGCTGTTCATAATGGCTTGGGCTTTGTCCATTACCACGGCGGCTTGGGCACTGACCGCCAGTGCATCGGTGGAAACTTGCGCCGCATCGGCTTGTATTGCCGACCAATCCGGGGTGAAAGTCCCCCACGCGGCACCGGCTGCCATCGGCTGAAAAACAAAACTCAAAGCGGTAAACACGATTGCTGCGGTTAATATAATTTTCTTAAACATTTTTCGCTCCTTATGGTTGCAATTATTTGTTGCTTCTGTCCATAAGACGAACCTTTTTTCATTTTGGTTACATTTTGGTCGGAAAATTATGGTACAAATTGAAAGATTATCTTTTTGCGGTATAATGTATTTATCAGTGCAGTT
>CAYPNZ010000407.1:0-3177 GCA_964411845.1 uncultured Anaerolineaceae bacterium | reverse complement strand
GGTCTGCCGGGGTCGGCGCGGGGGTATCTGTCGGGGGGATGGGGGTTGCGGTGGGGGTGGGCGATGCGGTGGGCATTGCCAGCACGGGCAGCGGGTTGTCTGCCAGCGAATTGCCGCTTCCTTCCGGCATGATGAAATCTCCGCCCCCGGCTGAAACGGGTGGGGCAGGGGGCGGCTGATGCGCCAGCAGCGTCAGTTGATTTTTTATCGGGGTGTAAAGCCCAAATCCGAGCAGCATCAATCCGCCCGCCACTAAAATAATGCTGAGCCAATTTCGATTTTGTTTTTTTGAATGGTTTTCCGGCATTTTAAATGTGTCCATTGAAAGAATGATACCGTATCACGCTCGAAAAATCTGTATGGCAGCATACGCTTGACGGCGAAAACTGCGATGTCCCCATACGACCACTATCAGCCAAAATAGTCCCACTGCCAGCGCACCGAGCACATCGCTGGGGTAATGCACGCCCAAATAAACGCGCGTAAAAGCGATAACCGGCACCCACCCCGCGGCGAGTATTGCCGTAGTGCGCCGTTCGTATTCCCACAAAAAAACGGCAAGCAAGCCGTAAAATGCCATCGCCATCATGGCATGTCCGCTGGGAAAACTGTATGTGGTTTCCACGGTGAGGGGCGGAAAAACCGCCGGGCGCGGGCGGGCAAACAACCATTTCAGCGCGGCATTGATGGCAAACGCGCCAACCACCGATACCGATAGCGCAATCAGTTCGGTGGGCAGTTCTTTTTTCCACAGCACAATTGCCGTGCCGATGAAAATTACCGGTAGCAGCCGCCCGCCGGTGGTGGTCAGCGCCATCACCAGCGCATCCGGTATCGGCGAACTGAGCCGGTGAATGGCGAGCATCAGCGGGGCATCCCACCAAAATCCCTCCCGAAACCAAACGTCATCCGCCAATTTCAGAAAAATGATGGTTGCCAGCGCTAGCAATATCACGCTGATTGCGATAGTGGTTTTTGATGGGCGGCGAAAGCGTTTCATACAAATCTCCGGCGATAAAAAATCATACGGGGATTATTGCCGCCCACCGGCGATTCGTCAATTTGACCGGCTGTTTGCGGCGGGGCAGGGCATGGCATACAATACCAAAAACGTAAATTGGATGGTTTTATGGCAATTGTTCGTTTTGTGAAAACCCATAAAATTCCGCTGTTGCTGATTCTGCTCACCGGCGCGATATATATTGCCACCCTCGACCGGGGATTGCGCCCCGATGAACTGACCGGCGGCGACCTGATTACCCATCAATATGCGCAGGTGCAGGCGCGGTTCAGCAATGCGCCCGGTTACCCGCTGTATGTCATGCTCGGCTGGGTGTGGTTTCATGCGGCGCGTCCGCTGCTGGGTTGGCTGTTCAACCCCGTGCAGATTCTGTCCCTCTATTCCACGCTGTGGGGGCTGGCGTCACTGTGGGTGCTGTACCGGCTGCTGCGCCGAAAAAACGTCACCGATTCCCCGTGGCTGGCGGCGGGGCTGACCCTTTTTTACGCCGTCACCTATTTTTTCTGGTATTACAGTGTTACCACCGAGCAATATTCCTCGGCAATTTTTCAGACGCTGCTGCTGGTGTGGTTTGCGTTTGAATGGGAAGAATCGCCCACCGACCGCCTGTTGCTGGCGATGGCGTTCATCAGCGGCACGATGCTGGCGAATATGTTGACCACCCTTTTCATTCTGCCGCCGTTGCTGTATTTGATTTTCACCCGTCGCCCCGATATTTTCCGCCGCCCGAAACTGATGGCACAAGCCGTTGCCGCCGGATTGCTGCCGGCGGTCAGTTACGCATTTGTGTACATTCGCGGGGCACAACACCCCGAATGGCGCGGCGCGGGCGAGTGGGCTTCGACGGCGCAGTGGTTTTGGCAGTTTGTCAGCACCCGGCAGGGGCGCGATGAATTGGCGCCGGGGCTAACCCTGCACCGGCTCATCACCCCGGAATATCCCGCGCTGGTATGGCAGGAATTGACATGGCTGGTGCTGCTCGGCGGGCTGGCGGGCTGGCTATTGCTGGGCAAACGGAAAGCGATTTTCTTTTACGGCACGCTGGTGATTTACCTGTTTTTCACCACGGCATACCGGTTTGGAAATTGGTTTCAGGTGATTTTGCCGCTGTACCCGCTGATTGTGCTGGGGTTCGGGGTGGCGCTGGCGGCGGCGATGCGCCGTGTGCCCGCCAGTGGACGGTGGCGCACGGCGGTGCAGTGGGCGATTGCCGCGCTGCTGGTGATGCTCATCGGCTGGCGGGCGGTGCGTTCGGTGGCGGAATTGCGCGCGCATCGGCACAATACCGCCGCCGATACCGCGCTCGATGCGGGCTGGGCGGTGCTGGCGGACGCACCGTCGGGCGCGGAAATTTCCCCCGCGTTTGAGGAATGGCTCGCCCTGCAATATCTGACCGTCATTTGGCATGCCGAACCGCCCATCGTGCTGAAAAAGCCGGGCACGCCCGCCGAATACATCACCCGCAAAGCGGCGATTGCCTTTCCGCAGTTGATAGACCCGGCAGCGCATCCGCAAGCCGTGGGCGGCATCCTGATTCGCCTTTCGCCCCAGCCGATGACCGTTTTACCCGCCGGTGTAACCCCCGCCAACCTCGATTTCGGCGGGGAAATGACCCTGCGCGGGTATCGGGTGGCGCGGGGCGGCTCGCCGGTGACGCTCTTTTGGTCGGCGAAAAAAGATATGGCAACCGATTACACGGTTTCGGTGCGGTTGTGGTATAATGGAATGCTGCTTGCAAACGGGCAGCAGCCGTTCATTCAAGACCATCAACCTGTGTGGAACACATATCCCACCGGGCGCTGGCAGCTCGGTGAAATTGTATCGGACGCATATACTTTCGATTTGCCCGCCGATTTGCACCCCGACGCGCTGCAAATTGTGGTTTACCATCCGCAGGGTGATGGGTTTGAAAATATCGGCGTGCAGATAGTACCCATACAAAACCACCAATAAATTATGACCATTGCAGAATTTTCCATTTCAAAAACGTGGCAATCCGACCGCCGCAGCCCGGTTCGCTGGCTGTGGTCGCATGCCATGCACCATAAATTACTGCTGCTGGGCATCATCATCGGCGCGTTTGGCAACGGTATGGGCGCCGGGCTGGTGCCGATGTTCGTCGGCACCGGCCTGCTCGGCGACGTCGTGGCGGTCGT
>CAYPNZ010000406.1:0-3185 GCA_964411845.1 uncultured Anaerolineaceae bacterium | reverse complement strand
AGATATTCATCCAAAAACTGAATCATCAATTCAGGACCAACCGCATCGGTGATGAAGGTTGAACCGTGAATATCGCCCATTACCACCGTGACTTCATCTTGCCGCGCCAAAATTTCGTGCAGATAGCCGGGGTCGTAATAATCTTCGGCGCTGGGGGCGGGACGGCTGCGGCGCGGTTGCAGCAACCGATGGCTGGATGTTTCGACCGGCAGGCGTGTGGCGGGATGATGCTGTTGCAGCACCGCTTCAAAATCTTGGCGGCGCAGGCTGAGCAATTGGGTGTCGGTGGTACAGCGAACGGTGACGGTGCGGGGGACGGCACGCAGCAGGGCAATTTCGCCGAAATAATCGCCGGTGTGCAGGGTTTTTACCACCACGGGTTCGGCGTTGGGTGATGAAACCAGCATTTCCACCTCGCCCGATTCGATGATGAAAAAAGTATCGCCGCTGTCACCCATTTCAAATACCGTGTCGCCGGCGCTGTGGGTGGTAACTTGCAGTCGCTGCGTCAGCGTCAGTGTTTGTTCCAGCGAAAGTTTGCTCAGCATCGGGATACTTTCCAGCACACCCACCACCCCCGATTGAATGGCGCGGTCAACCAATTCAAATTGTGTTTTGGCATCGGCATAATCCGATTTTAATTGCAGCGCAATTTTAAAAGTATCGCGCGCGTTTCGGTAATCTTTTAGGATTTTCTGGACAACGCCGAGATTGAAATAATGATACGGGTTGGTCGGTTCCAACTGGGTGGTGGTGTTAAAAATTGTCAGGGCTTCTTCGTATTTTTGCTGGTCAAAATAGGCGATACCCAGTTGATTGTATGCGTCCACAAAATCGGGTTTTTGCCGGATGGCGACTTCCAAATGGTCAATGGCACGGGCATACTGGTCGAGTTGGCGGTAGAGTGCGCCCAATTCGTATTGCAACTCGGCATTTTGCGGCGAGGCTTCTGCAGCACGGAGCAGGTAGGTCAATGCTTCGGGGTAGCGTCCCACCTGATAACTGGCAAGCCCCACGGCAAATAGCATCGCAAATTTTTGCGCCGCCGGCAATTCCGCTTCCCATTGTTCGGTCATTTGCGCAATTTCAGCCCCGGAAGCGGCAAGGCATTCTGCCGCCAGCCAAATGCGGGCATAATCGCTGCCGTCTCCCAAAATTTCGGAAAACAGGTCGGTTTTTTGGGAAGAAATGCCAAATAACAGTACCAGCGTGCCAAACCAACGTTGCAGGGCATCGGGGGTGGCAACCATCTGCACCACCGATGTTTTTTCTTGTTTCAGTGCCAGCGCAGTGAAAAATTCTTGGTAAGTGTGGTGGGCAAACTCCAACCGGTGCTGCTCGATATTGCTGCTGTAACCAATCAACCCGCTGAATTTTATCTCTTCGTGAATATCTTCGATAGTGCTGTATTTTACCTGCTCGGCAGCCTCTTCGGGGAGGTTATGGTATTTTGCGTATGTTTTAGCGATTATCACGTACCATTGCCGTTTCGATACGGTTAACCGGCGATGCTGCTGCATATACAGTCCCAATTGTGCCAAAACTTGTTTGCGCAGCGCCAGCGGCGTTTTGCTCCGCGAGCGTCCGAAAATCTTCCACCACTCCGAATCCACCCGTTCCAACAGAAAATCGGTGAAACGGTCGAACATTATCCCCCGATTTTTGGGCAGTGTTTCGGATTTTTTTGCCAACTGGGTGAACATATAGAGTGCCAGCGGCGTTTGCGCCAGTTCGACAAGTTGGGGGTCGCTGAAAATTTCGCGGGCAAGCCGTTTACCCTGTTCCTGCCGCATATATTTCACCAAAAACGTTTCAATATCGTAACGGGTGAGCGGCTGCAATACCACTGTTTTGAAACCGTGGATGGGCATATAATCTTGTTCGCGGCAGGTCATAATGAAATGATGCTGCTCGCCGTACTGCCGAATGAAACGGTTGAGCATTTGACCGGTGGCGGTATCGCCCTGAATTTCGTTCAGCCCGTCCATCACGAAGATGACTTTTGCCGCGGGAAAATTGGCGTGCGCGCCCCGCAAAAGTGCGCGAATGTCATCTTCTGTCCACGATTGCCCGATGCCGTATCCGCGCAGGATGTTCAGAATCATCCCCTCCACCGACCGCTCGCCGCCGAGAGCATTCAGTTTGATGAAAACGGGGATGGCAACGGCATTACCCGCTTCAAGATTGCTTTTGGCGGCACGCGCCAGTTGAAGGGTAATGTATTTCAGCGCGGTAGATTTACCCATACCCGCGCCGCCCAGAATGACCGAGCGCGGATTGTTTTTGACAAGTTCCCAAACGTCGCCGGGAACGGGACGGTCGGTAATTTGCTGGCTGGCAAACCGGCGCAGCGGCGACATATCTGCCGGGGCGATGCCGTGTGCCAGTGTGTCTACCCGTTTTTCGGCAACGTTGCCCATCAACGCCAGCAATTTGGCAATTTTGGGCGCGGCGGCGCGCAGTTGCGGTTTGTTCAGCGGCAAAATTTCGCACCGGGTTACGGCGGTTACGGTAGCCGTGCGCGGCACGTTTTTGATGAGTGCGATTTCGCCGAAAAATGCGCCCCGTTTCAGGCGGGTAATCACGCTGTGGTTGCCCAATGAGTCGGTAATGCTGACTTCCACTTCGCCGTTGAGCAGCACATAACATTGCTGACCGGTTTCACCCTGACGGATGATTTTTGTGCGCGGGTTGACTCGTACCCGCCGGGGGAAAATATCGGTGAGCAGGCTCAACTCCGCTTCCGAAAAATCATCGCGGGTGGTGGACTGTACCGCCTCTGCCGAACGCACGGCTTTCAACGGCAAATAAAGGTCGTTCCACACCACATATTCCGAATCGGTGAGCAGCGCGTGAATGTATCGTTCCAGCGGGGGGCGGGTGCGCGGTCCGAACCCGGTTGCCATTTCTACCGCATCGGCGGGGAAGATGAACAAATCGCTTTTCCAACTCCAAAAGTCGGGGGCGGATTGCGCCATTTGCCGCACGTGCGCCGGTTTTGCCCAAATAACGATGGGGTAGGCAATCATTGTAAACCGGTCGCGGAAAAAGTTCAGCAGTTGAAAAAACCGTTTGCGCTCATCGGCGCTTAATTTTTCGATGCCGTGCACAAAAATGACGATAGCGCGATATTTGCCGGTGAGTTCGATATTTTTAAAGCGGGCTTGGTCGGTGAGTTCCGCCAG
>CAYPNZ010000405.1:0-3193 GCA_964411845.1 uncultured Anaerolineaceae bacterium | reverse complement strand
GAATGAAGCGTTGGAAAAACTGCGGCTGGGCATGTACATTTTCATCCGCGAAGCAACCAATGCTCACAACCTGCTGCCGCTGCTGCCCATGATTACCCCGGAAAACAGCCGGCGCATTTGCCTGTGTACCGATGACCGCCACCCCGCCGATATTCTCGACCAGGGGCATATTGATTATATGGTGCGCACCGCCATCGAAAAGGGCGTGCCGCCGATTACCGCCATTCGGATGGCAACCCTCAACCCCGCCGAATACTTCGGCTTGCACGACCGCGGCGCAATTGCCCCGGGACGCCGCGCCGATTTGGTCGTTTTTTCGGATTTGAACGACATTCACGCCGAAAAAGTCTATCGCGGCGGAAAATTAGCCGCCGAAAACGGCACGGTCATCCCGTGGGAACGTCCGCCGCGCGGTACGGTGCTGCGCAGCACCATCAACATTGACTGGCGCAAAATTGACCTGTCCATTCCCGCCGAAGGGAAAAACGTGCGCATCATCGGCGCAATACCCAACCAACTCATCACCGAAAATATTGTGGAACCCGCCAAAATCGAAAATGGTTTCGCCGTGGCGGATGTGAGCCGTGATATGCTGAAAATGGTCGTCATTGAACGGCACATGGCAACCGGCAACGTGGGCAAAGGGTTTGTGCGCGGGCTGGGATTGAAAGAAGGTGCCATCGCTTCGACCGTGGCGCACGACCATCACAATTTGGTGGTTGCCGGCGCGGATGATGAAAGTATGCTCACCGCCGCCCACGCCGTCGCCGAAACACGGGGCGGGCTGGCGGTGGCGCTGGGCAACAAAGTACTGGCACAGGTGCCGCTGCCCATCGCCGGGCTAATGAGCGACCAGCCCATCGAAACCGTGCGCCGTCAAATGGACGACTTGCTGGCAGCAGCGCACAAATTGGGTTCACCGGTGCATGACCCGTTTATGTCGTTGGGGTTCCTCGCACTGCCGGTTATCCCCAGCCTAAAACTCACCGATATGGGGTTGGTGGATGTGGATAAATTTGAAATTGTGCCCCTTTTTACAAGCGGTTGACAAAATCACCTTTTTAGGTTAAAAATAAGCAACCCAAAAAGGAGGTGTAACGGTAAAAAAACATCGTGGTTTTTTTGTGAATTCCATTAACTGCAACAAATTTTATGTATGGAGGAGATAAAAATGAAACGCATTGTTTCGCTATTATTGGTCGTTGTCGCTTTGGCGCTGGTTGTTACCGCGTGCGGCGGCACAAAAGCAACCCAAGCCCCGGCAACAGAAAAACCTGCCGCTCAAGCAACGCAAGCCCCGGCAGAACAACCCACCCAAGCCCCCACGGAAAAACCCGCCGAACCGGCAGGGCAAACCGAAACGGTGGGTAAATATCAAATTCCCGCCATTGAAGAAGGCAAATACAACGTGGCATTTGTATATGTCGGTCCGCACGATGACGGCGGCTGGACACAAGCGCACGATGTCGGTCGGCAATATGTGGAACAAAATGTAGATAACGTTCACACCGCATACGTCGAACTGGTTGCGGAAGGCGCAGACGCCGAGCAAGTGATTCGCTCGCTGGCACGCAAAGGCTTCGACGTTATCTTTACCACATCCTTCGGCTATATGGATGCTTCCGAAATTGTGGCGGAAGAATTCCCCGATGTGGACATCATCCACCTGACCGGCTTCAAATCCAACGGCGAAAACTTCGGCAACCTGATGGGCGCCATGGAAGACATGAAATATCTTGCCGGGATGCTCGCCGGTGCGCGCGCCAAAATGGATGGCAGCACTAAAATCGGGTACATCGCCACTTTCCCCATCCCCGAAGAACTGCGTTTGGGCAACGCCTTCGCGCTGGGCATCGAAAAAACCTGCCCCGAATGTAAACTCGATGTGCGCTGGATTTTCACTTGGCACGACCCCATCGTAGAAAAAGAAGCGGCATCTTCGCTGTTTGACGCCGGTGCCGACGTGGTGATGACCGGCGCCGACACCCCCGCCCCCGCCGAAGTCGCCCCCGACGGCAAATGGGGTATCACCTATGACTACAAAGGCAACTGCACCGTACCCGCCTGTCTCACGTCCATGTACTGGAATTGGGGTCCCATTTACGCCAAAATCGTCGAAGATTCTCGCGCCGGCACATGGAAAGGCGGCTCGGAATACTTTGATGCCGACAGCGGCGGCTTGGGACTGTACGGCTTTATGGAAGGCGAAAAAATGCAGCCCGGCGTTGCCGAACTGCCGAAAGAAGACCTCGATTTGGTTAAAGGCACGCTCGACAAAATGCTGAAAGGCGAATTCACCCGCTTCGATGTCTTCAAAGGACCCATCAAAGACAACCAAGGCAACATTGTGGTTCCCGAAGGACAAAGCCTTGAACAAGCCGACCTTGACGGCTTTAAACAATTTGGCAGCCCGTGTAAAATTTGTATGTACTGGTGGAACGAAAACATCACCGCTGAACTGCCTGAACTGAAATAACCCCGGCGGGGGCAAGTCGGTCTGTCTATCGGCTTGCCCCCGTTTGTCACCCGTCGGCGGCTATTGTGTTCACACAACATTCGCCGACGAGTGACAAATCATCTTTGCAAAGGACAAACCTATGACCAACGCAGTAGAAATGCACGACATTGTTGTCCGCTTTCCGGGCGTGTTGGCAAATGACCACGTGAATTTCACCCTAAAAACCGGCGAAATTCACGCCCTGCTCGGCGAAAACGGCGCAGGTAAAAGTACACTGATGAACGTGCTTTCCGGTTTATACCAACCCACCGCAGGCACCATCAAAGTTCACGGTAAACCGGTCAACTTCAATTCCCCCAAAGATGCCATTGCCGCCGGTATCGGTATGGTACACCAACATTTTATGCTGGTGCCCACCCAAACCGTTACCGAAAACATCCTGCTGGGGTTGGACGACCCGAAATTCTTTTTGAATCTAGCCGAATACGACCAAAAAATCCTCGAACTGGAAGAACAATTCGGGTTGCACGTTTCACCCACCGCCAAAATTTGGCAACTTTCGGTGGGCGAACAACAGCGCGTTGAACTTTTGAAGATGCTCTACCGCGGCGCAGACATTCTGATTTTAGACGAACCGACCGCCGTGCTCGCCCCGCAGGAAATTGATGAATTGATGAACACCCTGCGCAGTATGGCGGCACAGGGCAAATCAATCATTTTTATCAGCCATAAACT
>CAYPNZ010000404.1:0-3222 GCA_964411845.1 uncultured Anaerolineaceae bacterium | reverse complement strand
GCCATTTGGAATGACGTGCAAAAAGTCACCGCCAAAGCGGTAATGACCCCCGAAGAAGGCGCCAAACGGGTGGAAAAAGGAAAACAGCAGTCTGCCGAAATGGGGAAAGCCATTCGTCTGCTTGCCGAACACGTGAATAAAGCCGTGCAGGCAACGATGCAAATTTCCGCTTCCAGCCGCGAACAACTCATCGGGGTGGAGCAGGTGTCTACCGCGATGGAAAATATCAAAGAAGCCAGTGCGCAGAATGTAGACGGCGCGCGGCAACTGGAAATGTCGGCGCAAGAATTGGAACGGCTTGCCGTGCGAATTCAAGAAATGTTTACCAAATATCGGCTGTAATTTATACGGCGAAACGGCTATGGATTTTAACAGCGAAGCGTTTTTGCAGGAATTGCTGGAAACTTTCCGCATTGAAGCCCGCGAACATCTGCAAACGCTGACGAACGGCTTGCTTAAACTGGAAAAAATCGACCCGGCAGACAAACCGGCACTGGTGGAAGAAATTTTCCGCGAAGCGCACAGTTTGAAGGGGGCGGCGCGCGCCGTGGATATGGCGGACATCGAGCAGTTGTGTCAAGCGATGGAAAGCGTTTTTGCCGCTTGCAAACGCGAAGCCATCACCCTGTCGCCGGCTGCGTTTGATGTGCTGCATCGCACGCTGGATGTGGTGACCGATTTGGTGGAATCGGACAGCGGGCAGGGTGACACGGAAGTGACCGCCCTGATTGACGCGCTGGAGAAAATTGAAAACGGCGAGATACCCGCCGCACCGTCGGCGGAAATTCCCCCCGAATCGGAGCCACCCGGCGCGCCGACAGCGAAAATTACGCCGGAGCCGCCCGCCGAGACGCCGTCACCCGCGCCCCCGCCGTCCGCCGAACCGAAGCCCGTTCCCAAACCGAAAAAATCACTCGCCGCCAAAAAGACGCACCAAAAAACAGCGGCAGACGATACCATTCGCATTGCTGTCAGCAAATTGGATGCACTGATGTTGCAAGCGGAAGAAATGCTGGCGGTAAAATTGGAACTGCGCCAGCAGTACGCCGAATTGCGCGATATGCAAACATTTTTGGCAATTTGGCAAAAAGAATGGAAGAAAGTTGAGCCGGATATCCGCACGCTCGCCAAAATAACGGCTGCCCGCACCGCGTCCGCCCCCAAAGAATTGCAGCGCAGTTTGGATGCGGTGCTGTCGTTTGCCGGTTATAACATTGAGCGCCTCGAAACATTTGAAGCGCGGATAGCGCAAATGGTCAAACAGGTGCATCGTTCCGCCCGCTCGCTGGAAGTGATGGTGGACGGGCTGCTGGATGATATGAAACAGGTGTTGCTGCATCCCATTTCGCTGCTGCTGGATATGGTTCCCAAAATGGTGCGCGATTTGGCGCGGGCGCAGCAAAAAGAAGTGTCGCTGGAAATCAGTGGCTCGCATATTGAAATTGACCGGCGCATTTTGGAAGAAATGCGCACCCCGCTCATCCATTTGGTGCGTAACGCGGTTGACCACGGTTTAGAGCCGCCCGATGTGCGGGAAGCGAACGGCAAGCCGCGCACCGGCACAATTTCCATCACGGTTACCCAACCCGACCCGTCAAAAGTGAAAATCACGCTGGCAGATGACGGCGGCGGGATAGATGTGGCGCGGGTTAAAGCGAAAGCGGTGCAACAGGGCATTCTTTCGCACGCCGAAGCCGAGGCAATGGATGACGATGCCGCGCGGATGCTCATCTTCCATTCGGCACTGTCCACCAGCCCCATCATCACCGAAATTTCCGGACGCGGGCTGGGAATGGCAATTGTGCAGGAAAAAATTAACAATTTGGGCGGAAAAATCGTGGTGGTCAGCAATAAAGGGTTGGGAACGGTATTTGAAATCATCCTGCCGGTGACCATTGCCACTTTCCGCGGCATTTTAACGCGCGCGGGCAACCGGCATTTCATTTTACCGACCACCCACGTAACGCGCGTAACCCGCATCAACCCGCGCGACATCAAAACGGTGGAAAACAAAGAAACAATTTTGCTGGATGGGGTACTGCTGCCGGTGGTATCGCTGGCGCAGGTGCTGGAATTGCCTGCCGAAACACGCCCCGCCCCGGATGAACGGGTGACGGTGCTGGTGGTGGCGGTCAACGATGAAAAAATTGCATTTGTGGCGGATGGGGTGGTTGATGAGCAGGAAGTGCTGGTAAAAGGGTTGGGTCCGCAACTGGTGCGGGTGAGAAACGTTGCCGGCGCAACGATATTGGGGTCGGGGGAAGTGGTGCCGATTTTGAACGTGAACGACTTGTTCAAATCTGCGGTGAAAACCACCGCCGGACAAACGCGGGCGGTGACGCCGGCACCGGTTGACCGCCGCCCGAAAGATATTTTGGTGGTGGACGATTCCCTCACCTCGCGGAGTTTACTGCAAAATATTTTGCAAGCGGCGGGGTATCGGGTGAAAACAGCGGTAGACGGGGTGGATGCGTTTACGCTTTTGCGGCAGCATAAATTCGATTTGCTGGTGAGCGATGTGGAAATGCCGCGAATGGACGGTTTCCAATTGACGGAGAAAATTCGTGCCGATGCGCGATTGTCCGAATTGCCGGTGGTGCTGGTCACGTCGCTGGGGTCGCCGGCAGACCGCGAACGCGGGATTGATGTCGGTGCGGATGCGTATGTGGTCAAAAGCAGTTTCGACCAAACCAATCTTTTGAATATTATTGCCCGGTTGATAGGGTAGGGGAGAAGCGTATGATTAACGTGCTCATTGTTGACGATTCGGCGGTAACGGCAAATTATTTGCGGTTCATTTTGTCGCAAGATAGCGAAATGAATGTCATCGCCATTGCCACCGACGGCAAACAAGGGGTGGAATTCGCCCGGCAGTACCGCCCCGATGTCATTACGATGGATTTGCATATGCCGCGGATGGACGGTTTTGAAGCCACCCGCGAAATTATGGCAACCGTGCCGACACCGGTGGTCATCGTCAGCGCCAGTTATGATGTTGACCAAGTGCACAAAACCTTCAAAGCCATCGAAGTGGGGGCGGTGGCGGTAATGGAAAAACCGCGCGGATTGACCAGCCCCGACCACCAACAGATGGCAAGCGAACTGGTGCAACTGATAAAACAGGCGGCACACACCAAAGTTCATCGCCACAGCCGAGACGGTGCACACGCTGCTGCTCCCCAAAAACACACCGTTACTGCCAAAAACGTGCATTATGTGGCA
>CAYPNZ010000403.1:0-3237 GCA_964411845.1 uncultured Anaerolineaceae bacterium | reverse complement strand
ACAAACGCCCTTCCAGCCGAAGGTCTTCGGCTTTGTAGATGGAACCCTGCCCGCCGCGCGCGACCAGTTCTTTTATATGATACCGCGACCAAAGGGTGGTATCGGGAGATAACGGTTCAAACATAAATTGCCAGAGTTGTGCAAGCTAAACTACATTTATATGATGGACTTTAATGCAACTGTGTTGATATGTCAAGTCTGAATTTGTTGCAGGAGGCGTTGATTTTTATGGAAGAAAATGCGATATTATTGGTTTTGGAAGGTGATACAACCCGCAAAAATTGGGAACTCAACAAGCCGACCATCCTCATCGGGCGCGGCAACGATTGTGATGTGGTGGTGAACGACCGGCAGGTATCGCGCCATCATGCCCAAATTGTGCGCGATGATACCGGTTATAAACTGGTGGATTTGCACAGCAAAAACGGCACTTTTTTGAACGGACAACAACTTATTGGCGAAACGCAGTCTTTAAAAGACGGCGACCAAATTGGCATTGCATTGAGCTGCCGAATGGTGTTTGTAGATGCCGATGCTACTGCGCCGCTGGCGGGGTTCTCTGTGCCGCAAACCGCCCTGCGGATGGACCGCGCCGCAAAACGGGTATGGGTTGCCGGGCAGGAAGTAAACCCGCCGTTGTCGCTGGCGCAGTATACCTTGCTGGAACTGCTGTTTGAACACGATGGCGGCGTGGTTAGCCGGGAAGAAATTGTGTCGCGGGTGTGGGCAGATGAAGCCGCCGAAGGTGTTTCAGAACAGGCAATTGACGCGCTGGCGCGCCGGTTGCGTGAGCGGTTGGCAGAATTAGACCCGGAAACGCAATATATCGTCACCGTTCGCGGACATGGTTTCCGGCTGGAGAATTTCAGTCCCGCAAAATAAAATTAGGTTTTGCCGACCGGTTATTTTATGCGGGGAAAACGCATCTTGCGTAACATTCCGCAACACGGAATGCGTATCGAAGGGCGTTTTTCTCGCCGAAGCAATCTTCGGGCTACGCCTTTACAATGACAAACTTACACCCGGCGCAAATCGCAGACTGACCGCGCCAGCCGACCGGCTTTGGCTTTTAGCCCGGCAATTTATCCGGGAAAACTATGCCAGCCATTCCCGATTTTGAATCACCACCCGATAGCCGTCTGCATCTTCAAATGTTTTACCGGAAACATCCCAGTAGGGATTATAGGCGGTAACTTCCGTAAATCCTGCGGTGCGCAACCGGTTGCAACAATCTTCCCATTCGGATGTTTTCGGGACGTAAAATACCAAAAGGTTATCTTTGGTGGGGGCTTTACCCACTGTTGTGCCGTGATGGTGTGTAAATTCCAAATGGAACCAATGCTTCTCGTGCCCGATTATTGCGCCGTCGAAGCCATTGTGCCCTTCAAATTGTCCCAACAGTTTAAACCCCAATCCTTCAATATACATTTGCGTGATGACGGCAAGGTTATCGGTTGGACGGGCAATTCGCAATTTTGTTTGTCTGGAAATCATAACACTACCGTCCAATCAGGATTTTCCCGCTGAGCGGCGGCGTTTCATCATTCAGTATGGCTTCAATTTGGCGTTTTATTTCATCCAGCACGGGGATGAGCGTGCCTTCTCCGCGGGCGATGATGTCTGCACGCAGTGCGCCGAGCAGTTCCAGCAGTGCCGGTGTTACCAAATTGCGGTTTTCCGCCAGTTTTTGGGCGATGCGGTCGGATGCGTTGGCGGCAATCAGTTCGTTCAGCAAGCGCATTTCAGGGGGCAGTTGCGCTTGCAGGGCAGCCATCAGCCGGTTGTACAAATCGCCCAACTTTTCGACGATGTCTTTTCGCCCCGCTTTTTCCGCCTCTTGAATATTTGCCACCAAAATTGTTAAAAACGATTCGTCAAACTTTTCTATGTTTTCGGCGATGAATTGGTCGGGGTTGTCGGTTTGGAAAAGATTTTCCAGCAGGTTGCCGGCGTTTTCCAGAGCGGCGCGGGCTTCTTTGTCCAATTCCGCCGAGGTTTCCAGAATGCGGCTGCGCAGCGCTTGCAATGCTTCGGTTTCGGCGGTGTTTCCGGCGGCGGTGGCATCTTCAATTTGTTTGGTGAGCGATTGGAAAAATTCGTAAGTGAGCAGCGGTTTTCCGCTGGCAATCAACGCCTTAAATTCTTCGTCGGTTTTGGCTTGCCGCAGTGATTCCAGCAGCGATTCGGGGCTTAAGGCACGTAATCCGAGTTTTTCGTCAATGGCGGCAATGTGTTCCGCGCCGGTTCCCGCCGCTTGCGCCACAAATTGCCGAAAACCGAGCAAGGTTTGCCCGCTGATTTCGTCGTCGGCTTGCAGGGCTTGCAGTGCCAAACTGGTGATAATTTCAAAAAATTGATAGTCGAACTGGTCTTTGTTGGCTTCTATCAATTTTTTTACGGCGGCTTCATCTTGTGTTTTCAACAGTTGGTCAATCAGTTTTATTTTGGCTTGCTGGGCGGCAATCATTTCTTCGGTGATGCCGTCGGCGGCAAGAATGGCTTTGTACAGATTTTCCATCGAGATGAAGATGCGCGGATTGAGCAGGTAGCCTTTGCGTTTTTCCGGCGGCAGGGCGTTCATCAATTGGGTGGTCAACCGCCCGATGATTTTCTGTTCGTCGGTATGGGCAATGCCCATACTGTTGGGTACAAAAACCAGCGCCAGTTCTTTTTCGGCATCGTGGTATAAAATGGGAACGTTCAGCGGATGAACCGTGCCGCAGTTTGGGCATTGGGCAACGTTTAATTGCCCTTGCAAAAAGGCTTGTTTTAGCACCGGGTCGTTGGTTGCTTCAATCAGTGATATTGCGGGTGCGGTATATTGGGTGCCGCATTGCGGGCAAATTGCCGGTACAACTTGTTGGGTAGCCATAAGATTTCCTTCCGGTTTAAATAATGGGTGCAGTGCACAAAAGAACCGCCTGTGCGGCGGTTCGGAGGTGTTCGGTTGAAAGTAACGTTCAGTCGCGGAAGAAGGTTTCAACCTCGGTTTCGTCTTCGTCGCTGGGGAATATTTCAATAAAGGTGATGCGATGCCACGGGAAGATGAATTTCACGGCATCTTGGTCAACATAGTGGATGGGTTTGCCGTCTCTGGCGCGAACGTTACTGCAAGTGACGTATGTGGAGGTGGCATCGGGCAGTTCTTCCATATCGGCGACGATGGGGTCGGCGTTGGCAATGTGAATGAGTACGGTGAATGACATTTGTGTTTCTCCTGAAAATTACGAGCGCAAT
>CAYPNZ010000402.1:0-3241 GCA_964411845.1 uncultured Anaerolineaceae bacterium | reverse complement strand
TTATGCAAGCGATTTACCATTGTTTTTGGGTGTGACCAGCATCCGCCGCAGCACTTTGCCCACAAATGATTTGGGCAATTCTTCACGGAATTCAATATCCCACGGCACAGCATACGGTTCCAGTCGCCGCCGGCACAATTCCAGCAGTTCGTCTTTGGAAAGTTTTGTACCCGGACGCGGTACGACATACGCTTTAACCCGCTGCGTGCCGTCTTGGTCGGTGGGTACGCCGACCACCGCCACTTCCATAACTTTGTTATTTTCGTACAGCACTTCTTCCACATCGCGCGGATAAACGCTGAAATCGCCGGCGGTGATGGCATCGCGTTTGCGGCTGATAATTTGGAAGTACCCTTCGGCATCCATCACGGCGACATCGCCGGTGTACAGCCAGCCGTCACGCAGCGCCGATTCGGTGTCGTCGCCGCCTTCGGGTTCGTCGCCCCAGTAGCCTTTCATCACTTGCGGACCGCGCACCACCAGTTCGCCGATGGTGCCGGGCGGCACATTTTCGCCCGTCACCAAATCAACAATGCGGGCATCGGTGTTGGGCAGCGGCACGCCGATAAAACCGACTTTGTTCTGCCCGTCAATGGGATTGGCGTGGGTGATGGGCGAGGCTTCGGTTAGCCCGTAGCCTTCCACCAAATGGGCGCGCGTCAGTTTTTCAAAGGTTTCCTGCACTTCGATGGGCAGTGGTGCGCCGCCGCTGATGCACGCTTTGATGGATGATAGTCCGTATTGCCGTACATTTTCGGCTTGGTTGATGGCGGTGTACATGGACGGAACACCGGGGAAGATGGTCGGTTTGTGTTTTTGGATGTGTTCCAGTACCTGCTGCAATTCAAATACGGGCAATAGAATCATGGTTGCGCCCAGCAAAATGGGAACATTCATAGCGGTGGTCATACCGTAACTGTGCAGCAACGGCACCACCGACAGGAAGCGTTCTTTGCCGTGCGCCAAATTCGGCACCCAGTGCCGCGTTTGCAGGGCATTTGCCACCAAATTGCGATGAGTCAGCACCACCCCTTTGGGGTCGTCGGTGGTGCCGCTGGTGTAAATAATCACCGCCGGCGATTGGGGGTCAACCGTAATGCGGGGCGGTTCGATGGAAGCATCCATCATCAAATCGGTCATCAGCATACCCACCGGCGGCGGCTCATCGAAATTAACGGGCGCAGCGCCCGCCGCCTGCCAGCGCATCAGCATTTTTTTGTAGGCGCTGCCGCTCACTGCCCGCCGGATGTCGGTCAGCACCAAACGGGGCGCATCGGGCTGCGATTGCACCGCCTGCACCAGCCCGCCGAATTCTCGCAGGGTGACAAACGCTTTCGGCTCGGTTTCTTCAATTTGGCGGACAATCTGCGCTGCGCTGGCATCGGGGTTCGGCAAAACAACCACCCCGCCCGCTTTCAGGGTGGCGTAATATGCCACAATCATTTGCGGAATGTTGGGCAAAACCACCATCACTCGGTCGCCGGGGGCAATGCCCAATCCGTGCAGGGCGTGGGCAAACTGGTTTACCAATCGTTCCAACTGGATATAGGTTAGTTTTTTGCCATAAAAAATGGTGGCGGTATGTTTCGGAACCCAATATGCCGCGCTTTCTAAAAATTTGTGCAACGGTTGCGGCGGTATCGGCACGGTGGGCGGGGTGGCGGGACTGTAACTTTTTAGCCACGGGCGATATTCATCGGGGTCAATATCATTGGTCAAATCTCGCCACGAGCTGCGCTGTTTATCTTCGATGAAACGTTTGATGGCGCGGTTGACGGCATTATGGCGTTCCAACTGCACTTTATGTTTTGCCGAACCGACATCGTACACTTCGGCATCGGGAATGGCATCCACCACCTCATCGAAAACGTAACGCGGAAAATAGCGGTCGCGCTCGCCGGTGACGATTAACGTGGGGGTGGTGATGGCATGCATTTTTTCCCACCCTTTCCACCGGCGCAAATTATTCAGCGCCATCCGTTTCATCACGTGAATTTCGGCGTTCCACCGCGGGCGATATTTCCACCACGGGCGGAAAAACCATGTGGGGATGCGATATGCCAGCGCGGTAATTTTCGGCAGGGGATATTCGCCGGCAGTTGCCAGCAGTACCAACTTTTCCAGCCGTTCGGGATGCGCCACGGCATATTCCACGCAAATTGAGCCGCCGAACGAATGCCCGACCAGCACAAATTTTTCCGGCAGATTGAGCGTTTCAACCACCGCCTGCAAATCGGCGACCATTTCCGGCATGGTATAATTGGTAAAAGGGGCATCGCTTTGCCCGTGTCCGCGTAAATCGGGCACAACCACCCGGTAATGGCGGGCAAATTCGTTAATTTGAAATTCCCACGTTTCGGCGCAGCCGGCATATCCGTGCACAAACATTATCGTTTTGCGGGCACGGTCGGGGGCAATGTCAATTACGCTCAAATTGTCGCCGGGCATACCGGGAATGGGCACGGGCACGCGGTAGAGGTCAAAATCCAATTGGATGGCGCGGCGTTTCATACCGCGAAGTTTGCGTTTCATAGGGTTAACCTCTCGCTCGTACAGATTGGCGCATCTGCCGGGATTTGTTAAAATGCGTGTTACAATTGAAGGAGGCGTTCATTGAATACAACTTCTCGCCCATGGTGGGCATTTTCGCTGACTATGCCGATGCTGGATACATCCCAACAGGAGGAATTTCGCCCCGACGGGAAGATTTTCATTATTGAAGGCAGACCGGTGTACAAAAGTCTGCATTGGGTGGTATACGGACCCGCATTCGCGGTGGCGGCGCTGGCGGTGATGGGGGTGCTGGCGTGGGCTACCGATGTGCGCAACCAACCGCACAGCGCCAAAATTACCTTTGCCGTCTTCTTTTTTGTGGTGCCGGTAGTGGTATGGCTCATCGGCGGGCTGGTAACGGGTAAATTGATTCGCGCGCGGCTCAATGCGCTAACCGCCGCCAACACCGTGCGCGTGAAAATTGCGGTGGATACCGCCGCCCACACCCTGCAACTCAACGACAATCCACCCATCCCGCTGGCGGATATTCACGCTTTTCGGCTCATCACCGATAATGGCACGTATTTTACCCCAAACGATAAAATTGTGTCCATCTACCACCTGATTATGGAAACAACACAGGGTCACATTACTATCTTACCTAAATCTATGGGGAATATCAAACAGAAGTTACAATTAAAGAGTCAGTTGGAGAGTTTTTTGGGGTGAGACGTGAGACGTGAAACGT
>CAYPNZ010000401.1:0-3251 GCA_964411845.1 uncultured Anaerolineaceae bacterium | reverse complement strand
TGCAGGTCGCCACGGCAATCGTCAACGGTGCCGGCGTGTGGGTTACCAACGATAAACGCCTGAAACAACTGACGACTGAAATTGACCTCATTATTTTGGCTGATTTTGTGACCGCAAACGATGACTGAAAAATTACCGCCTGTTCATCCCGGCGAAATTTTGGCGGAAGAGTTTTTGAAGCCGCCGGGGTTGAGCCAAAACCGATTGGCGCTCAGTATCGGCGTGCCGGCACGCCGCATCAATGAAATTGTGCTGGGCAAACGCGGTATCTCCGCCGATACGGCACTGCGGCTGGCACGCTATTTCAATATGTCCCCCCAATTCTGGCTGGGGCTGCAAATGGATTACGAGCTGGATGTCGCCACCGACAAACTGGCACACCGCATCGACCGGGAAGTCCGCCCGTATGCCAAAGCCGCTTGAAAATCACCATAAAATCGCCGACCGCCGCTCATTCCCCCCGCAGTTCCGGATACCGCCGAATGGCGCGGGCGGTGTAGCGGTCTATCTCCGGCAGTTGAATATCAGCGCTCCCACCGTCGGCGACGGAAATTGTTGCCCGCTCATTCCGCCTCCCCGGTGAACATTTGCCGCACCAGTTGCAGCACCGACTCGCTCACCCGCCGCCGCACGTTGATGTCTTCAATCTTCATCAATTCCCGCGCCACCTGTTTCACGTCCGGCGAAAATTCATTCGGATCCGCCAAACTCAAATCGAAATACGCCAGCGGTTCATACCCCGCCTTCTGCAAAAATTCATTCGGGTCGATGTTGAAAACGTGCGCCAAGGCAATGCACGCATCCCGCGTCGGGCGCGTCCCCAATTTCAGCACCCGTCGCACCGCACTGTGATCCTGCCCCGCCGCCAAACTGATTTTCCGCATACTCCGCCCGTCTTTGTCCACCAGCGCCTGCAAATACGGCACAAATTCTTCCCGCTTGTATTTCTCCCGCTCGCCCATTTTGCCTCCTTTTGGCTTTGCCGATAAACTTATCCCGTCACGCCCGCACGGATATTGTATTACATTTCAAATCCATTCACAATTTCTTGGAGGTGTATGATGACCCGCATCATTCGGGTTGCCGGCTACTGCCGCGTCTCAACCGATGACCAAGCCGAAAGCGGACACTCGCTCGATGCCCAACAGCGCGCCATCCGCGATTTCTGCGCCCGCAAAGGCTGGGATTTGATGGAAATTTATACCGATGCCGGTATCTCCGGCACCCTCGACAAACGCCCCGCGCTGCAACGCCTGCTTGATGATGCGGCTGCCGGACAGTTTGAGGTGGTCGCGGTTCACGCCATCGACCGCTTCTACCGCTCGCTGACGGGGCTGCTGCGCGCCATCGAACAACTGAGGCAACACAACGTTTCTTTCGTCTCCATCACCGAAAATCTCGATTTCACCACCCCCTGGGGCAAACTCACCCTCGCCGTGCTCGGCACGCTCGCCGAAATTTACATCGACAAACTCCGCACCGAAACCACCAAAGGGCTGCTCGAACGCGCCAAAAAAGGCTTGCACAACGGCACCGTCCCGCTGGGATACTGCCGCGGCAATTGCTCAACCTGCACCGACCCCAACGGCAAGGGCTACTGCCCCTTTTTCGGCACGGATGACCGCGGCGACGGCGAGACGCTGGTTGCCCACCCCGTGGAACGTTTTGCCATCGAATTCGCCTTCCGCTGGGCGGCGGATGAAGCCCTCTCCAACCGCCGCATCGCCTCCCGTCTGAACCGAACATCGGTCACGGTCGCCGGAAAAACCCTTCCCCTGCGCACCAAAGGCAGCCCCGGCAACAGCCCTCCCGGTCCTTTCGGCAAAGATTCAATGCGCGATATCCTCAAACGGGTCTTTTACACCGGCGTCATCCCCTATTACGGCACTGCCGCCAACGGCAAAAAACGCAAACGCGGCGATGCCGTCGCCCTCTATCCCGGCAAACACCCCGCGCTCGTCTCGCAGGAAGTCTTCGACCGGGTGCAGGAAAATTTCCGCCTTTACTCCAGCAATCCCCGCAAACGACACAGTACCCCCGCCCGCGTGTACCCGCTCACCGGCATCCTCTACTGCGGGCTGTGTGGCGCCAAAATGCGCGCCCAACACGCCGGCAACAACCGCGAGTATTATGTCTGCGCCACCCGCTTGCAGCGCACCGACAGCTGCACCCAAAAAGCCGTCCGCGCCGAGGTGGCGGAAGCGGAAATCATCAAATTCTTGCGGGCGCTCGTCATTCCCGACGATTGGCAGGAACGCCTGCTGCGCCAACGAAAACTTGACCCCGCCGAAGTTGCCCGTCAACAAGCGGCAATCGCCGCCCGGCTGGCACACGCCGAAGAATTGTATCTCGCCGGCACCATCGACCGACACAAATTCCGCGCGGAACAAACACTGGCACAAAATAGCATGGCAGACTTGCATATCGAAGATATATCCGCTATAATGGAAACGAAAACGCAATTAGAGGAACTCCAATTGCGTTGGGAAACATTAACGGATGTAAATAAAAAAAGGCTTTTGCAACGAATCGTTACGAAAGCCTTCATTCGGAGGCATGCTCTGCTAGCCGCAAAACTGTCAGAGCACACTTACCCACTAAAAACTGTCTCCCTCACAGGGAACCACAGTTTTTACAGCGGGAGCGACGGGATTATTACCACTTTCAAAGTAATTTCCGTGCTCACACCTCGCATCCTGCTTTGTCTACATTATAGCAAATTCTTCCGTTTTTGCAAGTAATTTCTCAACCGAAAATCGAATCCCTTTGGTCCGGCTAATGCCGGGCTTTTTTGTTGCCTGTTTTTACGCCGCTTTGTACACCGGTATTTCTTGCAACAACCGGTCAGCCGGCCGGTCTCTCTCGGTTTCCAAGTCGTACCGCGTTTGCAGGTTCAACCAAAATTGCGCCGTGGTGCCAAAGTAACGCGCCAAACGCAAAGCGGTATTGGCGGTAATTGCTCGCTTGCCGTGCACAATTTCGTTTATCCGCCGCGGGGAAACACCAATGTCGTGTGCCAATTGATATTGGCCCAACTCCAACGGCTTTAAGAATTCTTCCAACAGGATCTCTCCCGGATGGATTGGAGGTAATTTTTGTTCAGTCATTATGCCGCAATTAATTCAATATTATGGGTCAGTCCGGAACACGTCAAATCGTATGCGTTTTGCAGATTCAGCCAAAATTGCGGCGTTATACCCAATGCCCGGGCAAGCAGCCACGCCGTTTGCGGGGTGATGCCGCGCTTGCCG
>CAYPNZ010000400.1:0-3263 GCA_964411845.1 uncultured Anaerolineaceae bacterium | reverse complement strand
GGTCAGCATCAGCATCAGCGCATTCACAATAAAAGTGAATAGCCCCAGCGTGAGCACATAAAACGGGCACGTTGCCATTGCAATTAACGGTTTGATGACAGCATTCACCAAACCGAAAATTATCGCCACGATGAACAAATTGATAATGGCGCGGGCATCGTTCCCCGCCACGTGAATACCGGGTACCAAATACGCCGCAACGCCCAGCGCGGCGGCATTTACCACCCAACGAGCAATAAATTTCGGCATTGTCACCATCCTTTCCGAAAACTTTTCCGCGAGAGAGTATAACACATCCCCCCTCGAAAGACAACGGAAAATCCAGCCAATTTTTGAGAAAAATTTGCAAAAAGCCCCCGTCTCCATATAATGGAAGGTGGTATTCAGCGCCGGTTGACTGATACCCCTCAGAAACCCTCGCATACGTTTTATCAACGATGATAACCAATATACATTTACCCCTATCAACTCAAATCCAAGGAGGATTTTGTAATGTCGAAAAAATGGGTGTATCTCTTTGAAGAAGTCGCAGAAGCAGAAAAATACGTTGGCGGTTCGTGGGAAGGCGTCCGCGGGTTGTTGGGCGGCAAAGGCGCAAACCTCGCCGAAATGGCGCGCGTCGGGCTGCCCGTACCGCCCGGATTCACCGTTACCACCGAAGCCTGCAACGCTTTTTTGGCAGCAGGCGAAAAATTCCCCGAAGGAATGTGGGAACAGGAAGTTGATGCGCTGAAAGTGGTTGAAGAAAAAACCGGCAAAAAATTCGGCGACCCGAGCAACCCGCTGTTGGTTTCGTGCCGTTCCGGCGCAAAATTTTCGATGCCGGGTATGATGGACACCGTGCTGAACATCGGGCTGAACGATGATGTCGCCGCCGGGATGGTAAAACTCACCGGCGATGCCCGCTTTGTGTACGATGCCTATCGCCGGCTGGTGCAAATGTTCGGCAGCGTGGTTATGGGCGTGGACGATGACGGGTTCGAGGAAGTGCTGAAAGAAGCCCGCGCCAAAGCCGGCGTAAAAACCGATGCCGAATTGAACGCCGCGCAATGGCAAGAAGTGGTAGAAAAATTCAAAGCCATCTTTAAAGCCGAAACCGGACGCGACTTTCCGCAAGACCCCATCGAGCAAATCCGCCTTGCCACCGAAGCCGTCTTCAAAAGTTGGAACAGCAAACGCGCCATTGATTACCGCAACGCCGCCGGCATTGCCCACGATTTGGGCACAGCCGTCAACGTGGTAACGATGGTTTTCGGTAATATGGGCAACACCTCCGGCACCGGCGTCGCCTTTACCCGCGACCCGTCCACCGGCGAGCGCGTGCTCTACGGCGAATATCTCATCAACGCCCAAGGTGAAGACGTGGTTGCCGGCATTCGCAACACCACCCCCATCGCCGAAATGGAAAAAGAATTGCCGGAAGCCTTCAAGCAATTCGTGGAAATTTGCGACATTCTGGAAAAACATTACCGCGATATGCAAGATATGGAATTCACCATCGAAAACGGCAAACTGTGGATGCTGCAAACCCGCGACGGCAAACGCACCGCCCGCGCCGCCATCAAAATTGCGGTAGATATGGCAAACGAAGGGCTTATCACCCGCGAAGAAGCCGTTTTGCGCGTAACCCCCGAACAAGTTGACACCCTCTTGCACCCGCAATTCGACCCCAAAGCGAAAAAAGCCGCCGTCGCCGAAGGCAAACGCCTGACAAAAGCGGTCAACGCCTCGCCCGGCGCAGCCGTCGGCGTGGTTGCTTTCGATGCCGATTTGGCGGAAAAATGGGGCAAAGAAGAGGGCAAAGACGTAATTATGGTTCGCCCCTTCACCCGCCCCGATGATGTGCACGGTATGTTGGCGGCAAAAGGCATTCTCACCAGCGAAGGCGGCGCCACCAGCCACGCCGCCGTGGTCGCCCGTCAATTCGGCGTGCCGTGTGTAGTTGGCGCCAGCGATATGGTCATCGACGGCGAAAAACGCGAATTTACCGCCAACGGCATCACCATCAAAGAAGGCGATGTCATTTCCATTGACGGCGGCAGCGGCGAAGCCTTTGTCGGCAAAATTCCGATGGTTGTCGCCGAACTGGAAGAACAGGAAGACCTGCAAACCCTGCTCGGTTGGGCAGACGGTTTCCGCCGCCTGCAAGTTTGGACTAACGCCGATTATCCGAAAGATGCTCAACGCGCCCGCAATTATGGCGCACAGGGCATCGGCTTGTGCCGCACCGAGCATATGTTCTTTGAAGAAGAACGCCTGCCCACCGTCCAAAAAATGATTTTGGCAGATAGCGAAACCGAACGCCAAGAAGCACTCGATGCGTTGCTGCCCTATCAGCGAGAAGATTTTGCCGGGCTTTTCCGGGTAATGACCGGCTTGCCCGTCATCATCCGCCTGATTGACCCGCCGCTGCACGAATTTATGCCCGACCACGACGAAGTTTTCGCCGAAGTGATTGAAATGCGCTGCAAAGGCGAAACCGAAGGGCTGGCGGAAAAAGAAGAACTGCTGGCAGCCATCGAAAGTATGCACGAAAGTAACCCGATGATGGGTTTGCGCGGCGTGCGGCTCAGTATGATGATGCCCGGCATTGTGAAAATGCAGGTTCGCGCCATTTTTGAAGCCGCGTGTATGGTGAAAAAAGAGGGGCTGGAACCGAAACCCGAAGTAATGATTCCGCTGACCGGACACGTCAACGAATTAAAAACCATCCAGCCGGAACTGGAAAAAGTCGCCAAAGCCGTTATGGAAGAACAGGGCGTGAACATCGAATATAAATTCGGCACGATGATTGAAATTCCGCGCGCCGCCGTGACGGCGGCAGAAATTGCCGAAGTTGCCGAATTCTTCTCTTTTGGCACCAACGACCTGACCCAGATGACCTTCGGCTATTCCCGCGACGATGCCGAAGCCGGCTTTTTGCTGAAATATGTGGAAGACGGCATCTTGCCGAAAAACCCCTTCCAAACCATTGACCGCGACGGCGTGGGACAGTTGATGAAATGGGCAGTGGAAAACGGGCGCAAAACCCGCCCCGATTTGGAAGTCGGCATTTGCGGCGAACACGGCGGCGACCCGGATTCGATTGAATTCTGTCACAGCATCAACCAAAATTACGTCAGTTGCTCGCCGTTCCGCGTGCCGGTGGCGCGGTTGGCAGCCGCTCAAGCCGCCCTGCGTGAAAAAGGTTTTACCCCGAAATAAGCCCATACCGGTGGGTGTATGCCCATTTTTTCCGGGTGTGACACAATGGCGTGTCACAC
>CAYPNZ010000399.1:0-3268 GCA_964411845.1 uncultured Anaerolineaceae bacterium | reverse complement strand
ATTGGTGCAACGTTTCTTTCAATTCGCGCACCATCGGGTTGAACATGCCCAACACCGAAAGGATAAATCTTCCGGAAGCGCGAACTTTTATCGGCTGCCCGATTTCTTTTTCCAGTAAATCTATCATTTCGCGGGTGGTAATAGTTGGCGGGTTGGGAACATGCCACACTTGCCCCAATGCCGATTCGTGCTCGCTGAGCGTAACCAGCGCAGCGGCAAAATCTTTAATGTAAGTGAAGGTGTGCGGCATATCCAAATTGCCGAACAGGTTTGCGGGTTTGCCGGACAGTGCCGGCGCGAAAAACATATCGCCCAGCAGCGCATTTTTTACCCGCGGTCCGAAAAAATCGGAACCGCGCCCGATGGCGACCTGCACTTTCCCGCTTTGATGGGCATCGAGCAGCATTTGCGCCATTTCGGCGCGAGTTTTGCCTTTGTGCCCGGTGGCGGCATAGGGCAAACCCTCATGCAGCGGTTGCCCGTGCGTGTCACCATACATATAGAGATTATCCCCGAAAATCAATTTTGCGCCACTGCGGGCGACACCTTCAAGAATACCTTTTTGCAGCGCCGGAAACTTTTGGGTCCATTCGGTGTAGGGGGGCATCGCACAGTGAAAAACTGTGTCGGCGTTTTTGGCGAGTTGAAAAACCGTGTCGGCATGGGTGGCGTCTCCGGCGGCAACTTCAACGCCTGCCGGCAGCGACCAATCTACCTTGCCGCTGCGATTGACCAGTGTGACCGTATTACCTTTTTCGACCAATTTGTGCATTGTCCATTGTGCCAGTGGTCCTGTTCCGAAAATAACGTTATGACTCATCTATCCTTCCTTTCAATTGCGCCCCAACTGCAAAATACGAAATGCACCGCGGGTAACGATGGCGAAAATTATTGCCCCAATGACCAAATCGGGGATACTTGAGTTCAACCACAGCACTAAAAATCCGGCAATTATCACACCGATGTTGATGATAACATCATTGCTGGTAAAAATCATCGAAGCTTGCATGTGAATTTCGCGGCTTTTACTGCGCTGCAAAATTATTAGACTCGCGCCGTTTGCAATTAGCGCAAATCCCGATACGGCAATCATCATCAGAAAATTGGGGGGCAGGTCGTGCCCGAAAAAGCGGCGCAACACTTCAATTAACCCGACAATTGCCAGCGTCAATTGAAAATAGCCGCTGATGGTCGCCAGCGACTTTTTCCGCACTATGGTCGTTCCCACGGCGGCGATACTCAACCCGTACACAATGGCATCTGCCAGCATATCCAAACTGTCCGCCACTAACCCCATTGAACCGGATAGCCAGCCGAACAATGCTTCGAGGACAAAAAAAGCAAAATTAATGATGAGTACCGCCCACAATACTTTTCGCTCATCTTGGGCGGTGTTTGTGTCTGTGGGCGGCGCGGCAACGGTACTTGTTTCCAGTAATTTTGAGCCGAGGTTCAATGCGCCGATGGCGTGTTCGATGGCTTCTAAATTGCCGTTGTGGAAAACGACGACTTTGCGGGCGGGAATGTCGAATTGCAGTGATTGTACCGCATTTATCCCGTCCACCGCCATACGCACCAAACTTTCCTCGGCGGGGCAGTCCATCTCTTTTACTTCAAAGAGTGATTTTTCCATTTTTAAATGTATTCCTCAATGTTGAATGATAGTAATTTCCCGCACCGATTCGACCACCTGCGGCAGCACGTCCAGCACGCGCTCAATTTGGGCGGCGGTGGTATGCTTGCCCAGCGTCAGCCGCAGTGCGCCGAGCGCCAATTCACGCGGATAGCCCATCGCGGTGAGTACTTTGCTCGGTTCGGGGTTGCCGGTGGCGCACGCGCTGCCGCTCGCCGCGCCGATGCCGTGCATATCGAGGTGCATCAGCAGGGCGGACGCATCGCAATTTTCAAACACGAAACTGGCGTTGTGCGGCAGCCGCTCGGTGGGATGACCGGTCAGATGTGCGCCCGGCACGCTCGAAAGCACGCCGTCAATCAGCATGTCGCGCAACTGCGCCATCCGCGCCACCGATTCGGCGCGATTTTCCACCGCCAGCGACAGTGCTTTCGCCGTGCCGACAATATACGGCACGTTTTCCGTGCCGGGGCGGCGACCCTCTTCGTGCCCGCCGCCGGTGCTGTGCGGCACAAAGGGCGTCCCCTTCCGCAGATATAGTACCCCCACCCCTTTTGGTCCATAAAATTTATGGGCGGATAGCGCCAGCATGTCCACCGGCAAAGTTTGCACATCCAAATTGAGCGTGCCCACCGCCTGCACCGCATCGGAATGGAAGGGAATGCCGTGTTCGCGGGCAATCGCGCCGATTTCGGCGACGGGTTGCAGTGTGCCGACCTCGTTATTTGCCGCCATAATGGTGATGAGCACCGTGTCGGGGCGAATAGCGGCGCGGACATCGGCGGGGTTGACGCGCCCGAATTCGTCCACGGGGACGACGGTTTGCTCAAAGCCGTGGACGGCGCACAGTTGGTCAACGGTTTTGCTCACCGCCGGGTGTTCGATGGGGCTGGTGATGATATGGCTGCCGTTGCCCGCCAGTCGCTGCGACCACGCCGCGCCGCGAATCGCCATGTTGTCCGATTCGGAACCTCCGCTGGTGAAGATGACTTCGGTGGGGTGGCAGTGGAAAATCCCGGCAACCGTCCGCCGCGCGGTGACAATCGCCTGTTTGGTGGCGCGTCCCTGCGCGTGCAATCCCGACGGGTTGCCGTAATTTTCGCTGAAAAAAGGGAGCATCGCCTCCAGCACCGCGGGGTCAACCGGCGTGCTGGCGGCGTGATCCAGATAGATGAAATCGTGGTCGGACATCTGTCACCGTCCTTAATTTTTATAGCGTTGATTGTAACAATTTGCGGGGGAGAGTCAAAGTTTACCAAGGTAGCTCGCAAACTGCCTCGATACGGGTTTTCTGTAAACCGGCATAAATCCGTAGAGGCGGCTCGCGAGCCGCCCCTACGAAAGTTCCAAAATGAGAATTGCTGTTGGGGTGTTACGACATTTTTAAATACGCAAGAGTTATTTTTGCGAGAACAGTTTGCAGGACACTTAGGGAAATGCCAACTCCTTTATTCACAAAACTTTGCTTTGCGTCATTCCAAATGGTTTCATTGCGAATCTCTTCAAGGAACTCGTGCCCTTCCCATGTCAACCTATGAATGAAAACTTTGGTGCTTCCGAAGGTCTTGACCATTTCCCCAGCAACTAACCCAGATTCAACCAATAGCTCTTTATGGTAATCAAGTTGTTTTTCAC
>CAYPNZ010000398.1:0-3271 GCA_964411845.1 uncultured Anaerolineaceae bacterium | reverse complement strand
TATCAGCGGTTATGCGTCCATCTACTATTTTCTGGCATATCTGCGCCGCCGAAACCTGTATCCGTTTGTGTGGTATGTGTGGGCATTCGGACTGTTTGCGCTGGTGATGGCGCTTATCCGATAGAGATTGGTTGATTGGAGATTGGCGATTTGCTGATTCGCAGATTTTCATTATTCATTGTTCATTATTCACTATTCATTGCATTTCTCGCTGCCTGCGCGCCGACAGTTGAACCGCCGCCGCCCGTTTCGCTGCGGGTGGCAACGGTTGCCGCCGCCGCGAAAACCATTGCGCGCACCGCCGATACTTTCTCTGCCGAAAATCCGCACGTCACCATATCCGTTATCGAGTTGCCGACCGTGCGCGCCACACAAACTTTGTGGCGCGGCAATGCCGATGCGGCAGTGGTGTCGGCATTATTGCCCGATGCCGACCGTTTCGAGCAATTGCCCTTTGCCCGCGACGGTATCGCCATCATCACCCATCCCGATAATCCGGTGGACGGGATAACACTGCTGGAATTGCAAAAATTATTTTCGGGAGAAATATATCGCTGGTCGGATATTCCGCGCGGAGTGGGGAACGTGCAAGTTGCCGTGCGCGAGCGCGATGCCGGCACCCGGCAGGTGTTTGACGGGCGGATTATGCCGGATGCCCGGGTTACCCCGATGGCGCGGGTTTTTCCCGATGCCGATGCGTTGCGGACGTTTGTGGCGCAAACGCCGGGTGCGGTGGGGTATATCAGCGCGGCGCTGGTGGATGATTCGGTGAAGGTGCTGGCGGTAGAAGATATTCGCCCCACGCCGGAAAATATCGCCGACGGCGCGTATCCCCTCACCTACCCGCTATATCTGCTCACCCCGTCCGACCCCTCGCCGGAATTGCGAGCGTGGATAAGGGAGGTCATCGCAGAAAGTGAAAAAAGGTGAATATTGCGTAAAACGTATTGCGTAGTTGTTCATTCACCATAAATTTATTTAGGACGTGTTGGCGTTTGCCAACTTTTTACCCTGAGTAGCCCGAATTGAAGTTACTTGCGTTTTACGCAATACGCAATACGCAATACGCAATACGTTTCACGTTTCACGTTTCACGAGCCGCTGTCTCACCGCCTCAAACAGCAAAATTGATGCGCTTTGAGCGACATTCAGTGAATCCACCTGCCCAAACATCGGAATTTTCACCAAAGTTTCATCGAACCAGCGTGCGCTCAACCCCGCATGTTCCGCGCCCACGGCGATAGCCGTCGCCGGGCGAAAATCCGCTTCAAAATGGAACAGGGTTCCGGCGGGCGATGCCGCCACAATCTGCACCTGATTTGCGTGTAGCCACCGAATGGTGTCCGCAGTGGCGGCGACGGCTATCGGTACGGTGAAAAATGCGCCCCGGCTGGCGCGAACGGTATTCGGATTGCAAATGTCGGTGACGCTGTCGCACAGTATGAGTGCCGTCACCCCCGCCGCATCCGCCGAGCGCAGCATCGCGCCGAGGTTGCCCGGTTTTTCCACGCCTTCCGCCACCAAAAAAAGCGCGTCGGGCGGGCAGGCGAGCGCATCAAGCGAGAAATCGGGTTGGGGGGCAATCGCCAAAATGCCGTCGGGGTTGTCGCCATAACCGATTTTGCGGAATACCGCGCCGTTCACCGGCTGCACCCGCACCGAATTTTCTGCCGCCGTTGCCAATAAATCCGCATGCCGCGCGGCGCGTTCATCCCACACAAAAACAGTGTCCACCGGAAAATTGTTCGCCAGTGCCATACGCACTTCACGCGCGCCGTCAATCAGCATCAACTGCTGTGCATCTCGGTGTTTTCGCCGACGCAATTTCACCGCGTTTTTAATTTTTGGATTTTGCAGGCTGGTGATGGGTTTCAAGTTTCGGGTCTCAGGTTTCACGTTTCGGGTCTTACCGCCAGCGGAATGACCGTTCGGCGCTGCGGTTGCTGAGCGCTTTGCCATAGAATATACCGTCATCCCCGATGGCAATTTTTTCCATTACGACAACATACCATGTAAAACGGGTTAACGTTTGCGGGCGCAGGGTATCCGGCAGGCGGAAACTGGTGGCGTGGGTGAAAAATGTGTGCAATGTGCCGTGTTCATCGGTCAGATAGACCACATAAAAGGTGTTGTCGTCCAACAGTCCGCTGCTTGTCCAACTGAGCAGCACCGCGGCGTTTTCCCCTTCGATGAGTGCATCATCGGCGGGGAGGAGCAATTGCGGGGTGAGATATGGCGGCGGCGGGGTGAAAGTGGGGGTGGGGGTGATGGTTGGCGTCGGTGTGGCGGTGGGCGGGCGCAGCGGAATGAGCAGCACTTGCCCCACCGACAGCAAATCGAGGTCAAGCCCCGGATTTGCCAGTTCAATGGCGGACATGCTGGTATCAAAATTGAAGGCAATGCCGCTCAGGGTGTCGCCGCTTTGAATGGTGTATGTTACCACCGGACCCCCGCGGATGGCGGCATCCGGGTTGTTTTGGGCGGCATCGGAAGCCCGATATTTGTTGGGGATGAGCAAATCTTGCCCCACTCGCAAAATGGTTTCGGCGGTGATGTTGTTGGCGGTGGTTAAATCATCCACGGTGACACCGTATTTTTTGGCGATGAATTCCAACGTTTCGCCCGTGCGGATTTTGTGATACAGCGGCGCGGGCGTTGGGGTGGGGGTTGGGGTGAGAGTGGCGGTGGGCGGCAGGGTAGCGGTGGCGCTGGCGGTCGGCGTGGCGGTGGGGGGGATGAAGATGTGTGTCGGGGCGGCGGTGGGGGCGACGGCAACCGAGTTTGACAGCGGTTGCAGCCGGAAAAAACCGACCACCAACCCGCCGATGACCGCCAGCCCGAGCAGCATTGCCCACCACGATGCACCAATACCGCCGGCGGATGCGGGAATCTCGTCAATCGGATTGCCGCACATCAGGCAGACAGTGGCATCTTCGGCGGCGGGTGTGCCGCAGTTCAAGCAGATGCGTTGTTTGTGCAGCGACGGAACGTCCGCGCCGCACACCGGGCATCGCGTTTGACCGCTTTTCAGTTTTGAACCACAGTTTGTGCATTCGGTCATAGGGTTTCAAGGTTTCAAAGTTGCAGGGTTGCAGGGTTGCAGGTTCAAAGTTTCAAGTCCAAAGTTTCAAGTCCAAAGTCCAAAGTTTCGGGTTCAAGGTGGCAAGGTAGCAGTCAGTCATCACGTTTCACGTTTCAGGTTCAAAGTTTCAAGTTCAAAGTCCAAAGTTTCGGGTTCAAGGTGGCAAGGTAGCAGTCAGTCATCACGTTT
>CAYPNZ010000397.1:0-3282 GCA_964411845.1 uncultured Anaerolineaceae bacterium | reverse complement strand
CCCAGCCGCCGATAATGCTGGCAGGCGGCATCGCCACCGTTGCCGGTATGATTTTTATGCCGTTGGGGAAAATATTGGCGTGGACGGTGTGGCTGCCGCTGGCGTGGACGGTGGCAGTGGTGCGCCGGGCGGCAGCGATGCACTGGGGACAATTGTCATCGCCGCACACCCCGCTGTGGCTGATGCTGCTGCTGTATGCCGTCATCGGGGCGGGGGTATGGCTGGCGAATCGCCGGTTCCGCCAAAAAAATTTCGCCCCCGCGCCGATGCCGTTCCCGCGCGCGGCAATTTTGGGGACAGGCGGGGTACTGGCACTGGCACTCATTGCCGCCGCAATCTTTCCCAACCTGCCCGACGGTAATTTGCATGTGGCGTTTTTGGATGTGGGACAGGGTGATGCGGTGTTGATAACCGCGCCGCACGGACAGCAATTGCTGGTAGACGGCGGTCCGTCGGAAATAACGGTACTGCGCCGGTTGGCGGCGGAAATGCCGCTGTGGGACCGGTCGCTGGATATGGTGGTCAGCACGCACCCCGACAGCGACCATCTGACCGGATTGCTGGCGGTTGAACAGCGGTATACGGTGGGCACGGTGCTGGTCAGCGATGTGCGCGGCGATTCATCGTTGGCGCGGACGTGGCAGGCAGAAACAGCGGCAACCGCCATCACCGCGCGGCAGGGTATGCAATTTCAACTGGATGACGGGGTATCGGTGCGGGTGCTGAATCCGGGCGAATGGAGCAGCCAATTTCCCGACAGCAACAATCATTCGGTCACGCTGCTGGTGCAAATGGGACAGGTGCGGTTTTTGCTTTCCGGCGATTTGGAAGAAGCGGGCGAAGCGGCGTTGCTGGCAACCGGGCAAGATGTGCGCGCCACCGTGCTGAAAAGCCCGCACCACGGCAGCGCCACCGGTTCAAGCGATGCGTTTTTAACGACGGTACACCCGCAATTGGTGGTTATCTCGGTGGGAAAAGATAACCGGTTCGGGCATCCCGCGCCGGAAGTGCTGGCGCGTTATGCCGCGCACGGCATTTCGGTACTGCGCACCGACCAACTCGGCACGGTGGAACTCGTCACCGACGGACGGTCGTTGTGGCTGGCGCGATAGAATTGGGCAATTGCCGCACGTTGGGTATAATTGAAGATTGGTGCATTGAAAACTGATTCAATCACCCATTTTTCAACCGCAGGTGAACCTATGGAATCCATTATTGAAAGCAGAAACATCATTCATGAAACCACACCGCGCGCCACTGTGCAGGTCACGTTCAGCGACAGCCGTGTTTTTGAAGGACCGAAAGGCGTTACCATCGAAGCCTTTACCCGCGCCGCATTTCCCAAAAACAACCCGCCGGTCATCGCCTGTATGGTCAATAAACAAATGCGCGAACTGACCTACCATGCCTATACCGATTTGGAAGTTGAACCCATCACCCTGGCAGACAGCGACGGGCTGCGCATTTACCGGCGGTCGCTGTCGCTGCTGCTCATCGCCGCCGCCGAAGAATTGTTCCCCGGCATTCAAATCATCATTGATTACGGATTGAATTTCGGCGCATTCTATTTTGAAGTCAACAACCACCCGCCGCTGTCCGCAGACGAGTTGAATCGGCTGCGCCGCCGCATGCGCGAACTGGTTGACGCCGACCTGCCCATCGAAAAAAAGCGTGTCCCCGTGCCGGAAGCCATTGCCTATTTTGAAAGCAAAGGCTGGGACGACAAAGTGCGGCTGATGCAAACCCGCCGCAAAGATTATTTAACGCTTTACGCCCTCAACGGCATAAAAGATTATATGCAGGGGTATATGGTTCCGTCCACGGGGTATCTGCAAATGTTCGATGTGGCAAAATATGACGGCGGCTATATTTTGCAATACCCGCGCTCAAAATCGCACAACCGCTTGCGCCCGCCGGTAGATTATCCGAAACTGGTGAGTGTGTTCAATGAAACGCGCGATTGGATGGAGAAACTCGATGTGTATGATGTGGGCAAACTGAATGCCGTTGCCCGCACCGAAAAAATCCGCGAATTGATTTTGGTATCGGAGGCGCTGCACGAACAACGGGTGGCACAAATTGCCACCGTCATCGCCAGTATCGGGCACATCCGCATGGTTACCATCGCCGGACCGTCATCATCGGGGAAAACCACATTTTCCAAACGGCTGGCAATTCAACTGCGCTCGCACGGGTTAAAACTGATGACCATCGGGCTGGATGATTTTATCGTCAACCGCGATGAAACCCCCCGCGATGAAGAGGGCGATTACGATTACGAATCCATCAAAGCGCTCGACCTTGATTTGTTCAACACGGTGATGCTGAAACTCATCAACGGGCAAGAAGTTACCATGCCGAAATACAATTTCATCACCGGCGAGCGGGAATGGGGAGAAACCATCACTGCCAGCCGCGATTATGTTTTTGTGGTTGAGGGGATTCACGGGTTGAACCCGGAACTGGCAACACAAATTCCCGCCGACCAAATTTTCCGGGTGTATGTTTCGGCGTTGACCCAACTGAATTTGGACAATCATAACCGGGTTGCCACCACCGACACCCGGCTCATTCGCCGCATTGTGCGCGATGCCACCTATCGCGGGTACACCGCCACCGACACCATTTTGCGCTGGCCCAAAGTTCGGCGCGGCGAGCACACGTGGATTTTCCCGTTTCAGGAAAACGCCGATATTCTGTTCAACTCGGCGCTGCTGTATGAAATGCTGGTGCTCAAACCGCTGGCGGAACCGCTGCTATTGCAGGTGGAACCGGGCAAACCCGCCCATCGAGAGGCAAAACGGCTGCTATCGTTCCTGCAATGGTTCGACACGCTGCAAGATACCTCTATCATCCCCGATAATTCCATTCTGCGCGAATTTATCGGCGGTTCCATTTTGCGCGATTACACGCCGTAAATCAGTGAACCAACCCTGCTTCAGAGGGGGGCCAATACGATAGCCACGCTTTGCCGATGATATGGTCATACGATACGGGTCCAAACGCCCGCGAATCGTTTGAGGCGTTGCGATTGTCGCCCATCACAAAAACGTGTTCCGGCGGCACCACCGTGGGACCGTATCGTCCCAGCGTGGAACGTGCCAAATACGGTTCGTCGAGCGGACTGCCGTTGATATATACTTTCCCGTCGCGCACTTCTACCGTTTCACCGGGCAACCCGATGACTCGTTTGATGAGTAATTCTTTGGCATCATCGCGCACTTTCAGCACAATAATGTCATCTCGCTGCGGCGGGTGCAGTTTATAACTGACTTTTTCGAC
>CAYPNZ010000396.1:0-3288 GCA_964411845.1 uncultured Anaerolineaceae bacterium | reverse complement strand
ACTCATCCAGCAGATACACCGGCTCTTCATAATAGCGCACGTGATGGTCGCCAATCAGGTTGTACACGGTTTCGTTCAACCACGCCGATTTGAGGGTGTGCGGTTCGTCCGCTTTCAGGCGTTCCAAATCGAGGTTCAAACGCAACACCCGCCCGGAAACCACCATACGGGTAATGCCCGCCGGCACGGTTTTCCCCATACTGGAAATTTGCAGTATTTGTTCCACCGTGAACGGCGAAAAAACAACCAGCGCGTTCATATCCGGGTATTCGATGCGGGCTTCGTGAAATTGTGCGCTGCGGGTGCGCGCCACATCCGCCGCGGCGATATATTTGGCAACATAATTGTTCAGGGCATCTAATCGGCTGCCGCCCGGTACGGGCTGGATGACGAACGTTCGCAGGTCGGGCGTAATTACATAACATACACCGCCCAATTCCAGCATGCTGTCGGCAATATAATTCGGGTCAACTTCGGTATGCGTCACATCAGAACACTGCTCGGTGAACGCCAAAAATTCATCGGAACTCATCCCCTGAATAACGTGATTCCACATTTGGGCTTCAATTTGTTTGTTTTCCAGCGAAACAACCTGCGCCGCCAAATATTTGAAGCCCATTTCTTTGAAGGCGCTGACGCGGGTTGCTCCGTCCATCACCACAAACTTGCCTTCCCATTCGGCGACGATGGGCGGGTTTTTGAGAATTTTTTCGGTGGTGAAGCGTTGCACCAGCCGATTGACGCGCGCGGGGTCAATTTCTTCGTGGGGATAGACGTTGTCTACCGGCAAAATTCGCAGCGACAGCGGGTTGTCAGTGGGCGCTTTTAAAATTGCGATGATTTTTTCGGCAACGGTGAGCGCAGCCGCCTGCTGGGCATCGGTGGTGCTGGCGGCAATGTGCGGGGTGGCAATTACCCGCGGATGTTGAACCACGGCGCTGTTGACTGCCGGTTCTTCGGCGAACACATCCAACGCCGCGCCGGCAAGCCGTCCGGAATCGAGCGCGTTCAACAGCGCTTGTTCATCCACAATACTGCCGCGGGCGGTATTGATGAGATATGCGCCTTTTTTGATGACCGCCAGTTCTTTTTCGCCAATCAACCCGACCGTTTCGGGGCGCAGCGGCACGTGAATGGAAACAATATCCGACTGTTTCAGCAAATCCATCAAATCCACCGAGTGGACATCCCCTTCCAAATCGAGTTCCGGGGTGCGGCGGCGTTGGTTGACCAACACCCGCATGCCAAATGCCAATGCTCGGCGCGCCACTTCGCGCCCGATGCGCCCAAACCCGATGAGTCCCAGCGTTTTACCGTACAAACCGGTGCCCAGCAACGCCGATTTTTTCCACTGTCCGTGTTTCAGGCTGTAATCGGCTTCGGGCAAATGCCGCGCCAGCGCCAGCATCAACCCCATTGTATGTTCGGCAACCGCGCGGGTATTCGCATCGGGCGAGTTCACCACTTCGATACCGCGCGTTTTGGCGGTGGCGGTGTCCACATTATCCAACCCGGCGCCGGCGCGAGCAATCACCCGCAATTTCGGGGCGGCATCCATCACCCGCGCAGTTACTTTGGTGGCACTGCGCACCACAATTGCCTCAAAATCGCCGATGATGGCACACAATTCATCTTCATTCAAACCGGTTTTCACCGTCACGTCGAAATTTTCCGCCAGCAAATCAATTCCAATTTGGGCAATTTTATCGGCAACCAACACTTTCGCTTTTGCAGTCACAAAAACCTCCTATTTTCCATGTTCATTGTTTGTTTTGAAATGGTAAATCCCCTGTGTGAATTGTAGCGATGATTGCCCGGTTTGCCAATTTTTAGGGTTGCATCAAAAGTGGCATTGAATGTCTTTCGATGCTATAATTTCTGTAAACAACCAACTTGCACCAGCCATCAAGGAGCCTTTTATGCGTGTTGTTGCGATGATTATGGCAGGCGGCGCCGGCACCCGTCTCACCGCACTGTCCGATAATCGAGCCAAACCTGCTGTGCCCTTTGCCGGAAAGTTTCGCATTATTGATTTTACCCTGTCAAATTGCGTCAACTCCGGCATTTTTAATGTCGCCATTTTAACCCAATATAAACCGCACTCGCTCAATGAGCACATCGGCATCGGCAAACCGTGGGACCTCGACCGCCAGCACGGCGGCGTGCATCTGCTGCACCCGTATCAGGGTAAAGCCCAAGAAGACTGGTACAAAGGCACGGCAAACGCCATCGCCCAAAATATCGATTACATCCGCCGCACCCAAGCCGACACGGTACTCATCCTTTCCGGCGACCACATTTACGCAATGGACTATCGGGAAATGCTCGATTTTCATTACCAAACCCAAGCCGATTTGACGCTGGCAGTGCGCAATGTGCCGCTGGAAGAAACCGACCGTTTCGGCATTATGACGGTGGACGATACCATGCAAGTGCGCGACTTTCACGAAAAACCGAAAGACCGCGATAAAGGCACCCTCGCTTCGATGGGGGTATATATTTTCAAAACCGATGTGCTCATCGAACGCCTACTGGAAGACAGCCCGGACACCCCGCGCATTGATTTCGGCGCGCACGTCATCCCCAGTATGATACCGCGCGATAAAGTGATGGCATTTCTGTTTGACGGCTATTGGGTGGATGTCGGCACGGTGCAAAGTTACTGGGAAACCAATTTGGAACTGACCAACCCGATGCCGCCGCTCAATTTGTACAACCCCGATTGGGTCATCCACACCCGCAGCCAAGAACGTCCACCGGTAAAAATTGACCCGCAGGGACGGGTGCAGCAAAGCCTGCTATCCAACGGATGTGTCATCCGCGGCACGGTAGAACATTCGGTGCTCTCGCCGGGCGTATATGTTTCGCCGGGGGCAGTGGTGCGCGATTCCATCATTTTGAACGACACTTGGATTGGACCCGGCGCAATTGTAGACCGCACCATCATTGATACCAACGTGGTTGTGGGCGGCGGCGCCGTCATCGGCAGCGGCGACGACAACACCGCCAATCGGCAAATGCCCGATAAACTGAACACCGGCATCAACGTTATCGGCGAAGAATGCGTCATCCCGATGGGCAAACGATTGGGGCGCAATGTGCTGGTCGGCGCGGGCAGCACCGAAGCCGACTTTCCCGACGGCGACATCCCCAGCGGCGAAACCGTCAACCCAAGTTGAGCCGGCGTGAAACGTGATGCGTGAAACGTAAAACGTATTGCGTAAAACGTATTGCGTAAAACGTGACTTGAAACTTTGGACTTTGGACTTGAAACCTGTAACCCTGTAA
>CAYPNZ010000395.1:0-3297 GCA_964411845.1 uncultured Anaerolineaceae bacterium | reverse complement strand
ACTTGGACGAACGGCTCGCCGTTGCCGGAAATGTAGGCGCGTCCCCATACAATTTTCTGTTGATGTGTGGCTTGAAACAGCGGCAGATTGTTGATATTTTCCGTGTCCGATGCGGTGAAAACCCGGTCGCGCGAAACCCGCAGGTAAGTTTGTCCCGCGGCATTGACCAAATTGACTTCGCGTACCAGCGGCAATCGGTGCAACAGGTAATGCAGCCGTAATTCTGTTTGTGCGGAAGCCGTATCATCCAGCCAATTTGGCGCAATGACGGCGGATTGCAACACGGCAACCACGTTTTCCAAACGACTTTCTACCAGCAATTGTGCCCGGTGGCTCAACTCAACTTGTAACGTGTGCGATGTTTTAACTTGCAGGGAATATAGCGCAAAAATTGCCATTGCGCCCAGCGCTATCATCGGTAGCAGCGCCGCCATTGCCGCCTGAATAATCATACCGGTTTCCAGCCGTTGCCACCATTGTGGCGCGCGTTGCCATTTCATTGGGGTGTCTCCGAAACCGGCTGGTCTATTAACGGCAATATTTCCGCCGGCAGAGCGATACCCAGTTGGCGAGCCGTATCCAAATTTACCCCAAGTTGCGGCAAATCGGGAAATTCGACCGGGATGTTGCCCGCTTCGGTGGTTTGAAAAACTTTGTCCACCAGCCGCGCCGCTTGATACCCCATTTCAAAAAAAGATGCGCCATAGGCTAAAAACGCCCCGTTGGCGACGGCATCATCGTTTAACCCCACCACCGGAATGTGAGCGGCGGTTGCATGCGGCATCAAAATGGATGGCACAGCATTTTCCAAAACAAAACTGGGCACAATCACAATCGCGTCAATGGTTGTCGGGTTAAGTTGGTTGCAGATGGATTGCAAATCGTCAATGCGGTTAACCGACCGCGTGATGAGGTTTAACCCCAATTGCGGCGCAATTTGCACCGCTTTTTCTTTTGCCGCATTGCTGGGGACGATATTTTCGCTGTATAGCAGTAAAATATTGTGCGCTTGCGGCAAAAACATCGTCAAATAATCCAGACGTTTGCCGGTCAGTTCAACATAACCGTTGTCCACGCCGGTCATATTGTGCCCGGGGTGCTGAAAACTATCCACAATACCCCAGTGAACCGTATCTGCCACCCCGATGAACACAATGGGGACAGACCCCGCGGCGGCTTTTTTGGCGGTGTCCGTTTCGATGCCGCCTAAGGTGATGAGCAGGTCGGGATGCGTTGCCATCGCTTGGGCAACCAACGGAGCTATCTGTTCGCGGTGGTTATCCGCATTGTACAGAGTGATGACATAATCGGCGCCTTCGGTATATCCCCGTTCAGACAGCCCGCGCCGCAAGCCATTCAATTTGGTCAGGCGCGTTTGACCGGATGCAATCACCGCCAGTTGACGCGGTTGGGCGGTTTGGGGCGATATTTGGCACGACAACGTGCCAATAGTCAATATAAAAAACAATAATCCGTAAAGCCGTTTCATATGAGTTGACGCTTTAAAATTCAATACCTGCTTGGGCGCGGATGCCCTGCTCGCGGTACGGGTGTTTGATTTCACGCATTTCGGTGACCAAATCGGCGAAATCTATCAGGGCTGGCGGCGCATAACGCCCGGTGATGACCAAATGCAGCATCGGCGGTTTGTGAGCCGCCAACCACGCCAGCACTGTTTCGGTGTTAAGCCAACCGTATTTCAACGGGTAGGTAAATTCATCCAAAATGATGAGGTCGTAATTGCCGTCGGAAATTTTTTCCTGTGCCAGTCCCCACGCCGCCACTGCCCGCGCGGTGGTTTCATCCATATCTTTACTTTTCCATGTCCAACCGTCGCCGGTAGCAAACCAATCAATGCCCATTTTCTCCGCCGCACGGATTTCGCCGTAACGGGCGTTTTCGTTTTTCAAAAACTGGATGACCGCCACTTTCATGCCGCGCCCCCATGCCCGAGTCATAATTCCCAGCGCGGCGGTGGTTTTCCCTTTGCCGTTGCCGGTATTGACGATAACCAGTCCTTTTTTGGCGGATTTTGTATTTTTAGCCATATTTTTCTCCTGATTTTCGGAATTTCCGGTTGATGATGGCGACCCCGGCGGCGAAAAGTACAATCAGCGCGGCGGTTGCATCTGCCAGCCGAATTGCCCGCCGCACGGTAACGGCGGAAAGGGGCGCATTTCCGCCCGTTAGCGAGTAGACCCCTCGCTTTTCCAGTGTCACGCCGAGCGCGCCTGCCGCCGCGCTCATCGTCCAGCCCGCGTTGGGGCTTTCGGTGCGGGCGTGCTGCGCGCGCATGGTTGCCGCTGCCCGCCGTCCGTCCAGCCCGACGGCAAATGCCGCTATGACCAAAAGCCCGCCGGTCAGCCGTGCCGGAAGCCGGTTGAGAAGGTCATCGGCGTGGGCGGCAAATTTCCCCAATTGCTCAAATTCCGGGGTGCGATACCCCCACATCGCATCGGCGGTGTTGATGAAACGATACCCCCACGCGGCGGGCAAGCCGCCGCCGGCGTATGCCAACAGTGGCGCGGCAAGACTGTCGGTGAGATTTTCCGTCAGCGATTCGATGGCTGCGCCGGCAACTTCTGCCGCCGACAGCGTTTCGGTGGAGCGGCTGACCAGATGCCACGCCAGCAGCCGCCGCGCTTCCGGCAGGTTATCCGCTTCCAATGCCCGTGTCACCGCCAGCACGGCGCGGCGCAAATTGCGATAGGCAAACATCGGTTTCAGCAGAAAGGGAATCACCCCCCAAAAGCGATAAAGTGTTTGACGGCAGAGAAGCCACGGCGCGGCAAAAATTATTGTTCCCGCCGAAACCCATGCCGCGCCGAACCGGAAACGGTGGCGTTTGGGCGCGATACGGTTTCCGCGGCGCAGCCAAAAACCCATCGCGGCGACCGGGTGGGCGCGGTTGGGCGGGTCGCCGCCGAGTAAATCTATGATGATTGCCAGCAAAATAATAATTGCTCGAGTCATAGGTTTAAGGCATCGGTAACAAGTTAAGAAATTGTATAGCCGTCAAGTCAAATGTCATACCGGAATTTCCCGCAGGGAAATATCCGGTATCCAGAGAAAAATGTATGGATTCCCGCTTTCGCGGGAATGACATACCTTAAATTTGGAAATTTCACCCCCGAAAGTTACTTTTGGGCATTGACAGCAAATTAAAAAACCGGTACATTTGCCAAATTATTGGGACATTATTCCCGGTGATAAATCACAAAAAACCTTAACTTGTTACTGATGGGGTTACACCACAAATTCGCCGTTTTTATAGAATAATTCGCCATCCACCCAAAT
>CAYPNZ010000394.1:0-3297 GCA_964411845.1 uncultured Anaerolineaceae bacterium | reverse complement strand
CTCCCGAAGAAGCCGCCAAACAAATCCAAGACGGCCTCGACTCGTGGTACACACCCAGCGGCGGTATGAGTGAAGAAGCTCCCGCCGCCGAACCCGCCGCCGCACCGAGCGCGGAAGAAATCGGACCCGCAAAATTGACCATCGAAAGTTGGCGGAATGACGACCTGAAAATTTGGCAAGATACCATCATCCCCGCATTCAACAAGCATTACCCCAATATCGAAGTCATTTTCGCCCCCAGCGCGCCGACCGAATACAACGCCGCGCTCAATGCCAAACTCGAAGGCGGCACCGCCGGCGACCTCATCACCTGCCGCCCCTTCGATGCCTCGCTCGCCCTGTTCGACAAAGGCTATCTCGCACCGCTGAACGATTTGCCCGGCATGGACAACTTCGGCGATGTCGCCAAAAGCGCCTGGATTACCGATGACGGCTCAACCGTTTTCTGCGTGCCGATGGCTTCCGTCATTCACGGCTTCATCTACAATAAAGATGCCTTCAACGAACTCGGCTTGAGCGAACCGAAAACCGTGGACGAGTTCTTCCAAGTCCTCGACGCCATCAAAGCCGACGGCTCTTACATCCCCCTCGACATCGGCACCGCCGACCAATGGGAAGCCGCCACCATGGGCTTCCAGAATATCGGTCCCAACTACTGGAAAGGCGAAAAAGGCAGACTCGGGCTCATCGCCGGCACCGAAAAATTCACCGACCCGCAATACGTCGCCGTTTGGGACCAACTCGCCAAATGGAAACCGTATCTCGCCAAAGGCTTCGAGGCGCAAAGTTACCCCGATTCGCAGAACCTCTTCTCGCTGGGACGCGCCGCCATCTACCCCGCCGGTTCGTGGGACATCTCCCTCTTCAACGAACAAGCCGATTTTGAAATGGGCGCATTCAAACCGCCGCTGCCCGCCGGCACCGACCACTGCTACATCAGCGACCACACCGACATCGCCATGGGTATGAACGCCAACACGCAGTATCCCGAAGCCGCCCGCGCATTCCTGCAATGGCTGACGACACCCGAATTTGCCGAACTGTACAGCAACGCGCTGCCCGGCTTCTTCTCGCTGTCGAACGCCCAAGTCAACATCGAAGACCCGGTGGCGCAAACGTTCGTCAACTGGCGCAACGAATGCGATTCCACTATCCGCAACTCGTATCAAATCCTGTCCCGCGGCGAACCCAATCTCGAAAATGAATTGTGGCGCGTCAGCGCGCAGGTCATCAACGGCGACATCACTCCCGAAGAAGCCGCCAAACAAATCCAAGACGGCCTCGACTCGTGGTACACACCACAATAATGTAGTTTAACCGTACCGGCGGGTGGCAGCCCCATCCGCCGGTATGTGCAGTATGGAGAAAGTTATGCAAAAACCATCTGCGAAAAAACACAAAAAACCTTTCCCCACCCATATCATTGTTTTTCTCGCGCCGGCAACCCTGTTGTACACCCTGTTCATGGTTTATCCGCTGGTTGATTCGCTGCGGTTGAGTTTGTTTGCCCCAAACGCAAACGGCGCGGAAGTTTTCGCCGGTTTGCAAAATTATGTCACTCTGCTAACCGACCCCCGGTGGGCAGAACGATTTTGGGGCGCACTGCGCAACAACTTCGTTTTCTTTTTGATTCACTCGCTGGTGCAAAACCCGGTCGGGTTGCTGCTCGCCGCGCTGTTGAGCCGCCATGCGCTGGCAGCACGTGGCACCTATCGCACCGTGCTGTTTATGCCCACGATGCTCTCGGTGGTGATTGTCGGTTTCATTTGGCAACTCATCCTCAGCCCGTTGTGGGGCGTGGCGGAAAGTATGATGAGCGCTGTCGGCATCGGCGATTTGTTTCAACCGTGGCTGGGGCTGGAAAGTTCCGCGCTCATCGCGCTGGCGCTCATTTCGGTGTGGCAATTCATCGGCATTCCGATGATGCTCTTTTATGCCGCGCTCATCAGTATCCCCGAAGAACTCATCGAAGCCGCGCGGGTAGACGGCGCATCGAATTGGACGGTCTTTTGGCGCATCAAATTCCCGCTTATCCTGCCGACTGTCGGCATTGTGGCAATTTTGACATACGTGGGCAACTTCAACGCTTTCGACCTGATTTACACCACGCAGGGCGCGCTGGCGGGTCCCAACTTTTCCACCGATATTATGGGGACGTTCTTCTATCGCACCTTTTTTGGATTCCAATTGCAATTGGGCAACCCGACGATGGGCGCGACCGTTGCCGCAATGATGTTCCTGATTATTCTGCTCGGCGTGCTGATATATCTGTTCGGCTGGCAACGCCGGATGACGGTTTATGAGGTTTAGGGGGACGACATGAAAAAAACACACAATCTCGGATACAAATTCAATCAGTATGTTTTGCCGCACATCATTTTGATTGCCTATACATTGCTGGCATTGTTCCCCATCGTGCTCATCATTTTAAATTCGTTCAAAACCCGAAAAGCCATTTTCAAAGCGCCGCTCACCCCGCCCACGCTCGATACATTCAGTTTGGAGGGCTATCAAACCGTTTTTGACCGCTCGAATTTCCAACTTTATTTTGTCAACAGTTTGGTGGTGACGGTCGTTTCCATCGTGCTGATACTTTTTCTGGGGGCGATGGCGGCGTATGCGCTATCGGAATATAAATTTCCCGGAAACACACTGCTGGGGCTGTATTTGGCATTGGGTATTATGATTCCCATCCGGCTGGGGACGGTCAGCATTTTGCGGCTGGTGGTTTCGATGGGGTTGATTGACACCCTGACCGCGCTGATTTTGGTATACAGCGCGCAAGGCTTGCCGCTGACAATTTTTGTGTTGCAGCAATTTATGCAGCAGGTTCCCCGCGAGTTGAAAGAAGCCGCTCGCATTGACGGCGCCAGCGAGTACCGCATTTTCGGGCTGGTGCTGCCGCTGGTGCGACCGGCGGTGGCAACCGTTGCCGTGTTCGTGATGATTCCCATCTGGAACGATTTGTGGTTCCCGCTGATTCTTGCACCCGGCGAAAAAACGCGCACGGTGACGTATGGGGCGCAGCAATTTTTGGGACAATTTGTCAGCGACTGGAACGCGGTGCTGTCATCGCTGACGCTGGCAATGATACCCATTTTGCTGTTGTATATTCTTTTCTCGCGGCAGTTGATACGGGGTATTACCGCCGGGGCGGTAAAATAAAATTTGTGACGGTTCAGGTGAATAGAGAATAGAACGCGGATTAACACGGATGACAAGGATTAACGCAGATTTTTAAAATAACCTGAATTCGGAGTTATTTTTTCCGCCGGTGAAACCGGTGATTTTTACCAA
>CAYPNZ010000393.1:0-3305 GCA_964411845.1 uncultured Anaerolineaceae bacterium | reverse complement strand
AACGCCCTATGACAATTTCTCTGATAATGCTCATCTTCATCACCGCGCTGTTGTTTGGCGCAGCCGGCACGCCGATTGTGCGGCGGCTTGCCATCAAAGCGGGGTTTATCGCCGTGCCCAAAGCCGACCGCGCCCACACCGAACCCACCGCGCTGATGGGCGGCGTGGCAATTTACGGCGCGGCGGCGGTGGCGCTGACGCTCATCACCGTGGGGGCAACATTGCTGCTCGGCAACCGGTTTCGCCTGCCGGAAGTGGGCGCTATCACCGTGGGCGCATCGCTGATGGCGGCGGTGGGGTATCTGGACGACCGCTACACCCTTTCCCCGCGCTGGAAACTGCTGGGAGAAGTTGTCCCCGCGCTGGTGATTTTCGGGGCGGGCGTGCGCATCCAATTGCCCATTTTGCCCATCGGCAGTTGGAATATCACCCTGAATTTTATACTGACGATGCTATGGATTCTGTTCATCACCAATGCGCTGAATTATATGGACAATGCCGACGGGGTGGCAATTATGACCACCGCCGTTGCCGCCGCTATTTTTATGCTGATTGCCCTGCTGAACGGGCAGCAACTGGTTTCTATTTTGGCGGCGGCGGTACTTGGCGCGAGTTTGGGCTTTGCGCGATACAATCTGCCGCTGCCGAAAAGTACCATCTTTATGGGCGACTCGGGGTCGCTTTTTTTGGGATTTTTGCTGGCGGTACTGGGCATAAAAATCCGCGTGCCGGGCAACAGCAATCTCATCACGTGGATGGTGCCGGTACTGGTGCTCGGATTTCCGATTTTTGACACGGTGATGGTGTATATTTCGCGCAAACGGCGGGGTATTTCGTTTTTTCAGGGCGGGGTTGACCACACCACCCATCGGTTGGCACGGCTGGGGATGAGCGGGCTGGCGGTGGCATTTTTTGCCGGGTTGGTGACAGGCGCACTGGGGTTGGCGGCAATTTTCATCACGCAGGCAACCCCCGCCGAAGCCGTGGTTGTCGGTGTGACGCTGCTGGGGGTTGCCGGCTATGTGCTGTGGTGGCTTGAATTTCGCCCGTCGTATTTTCAGCGCACGGGGCGGCAGCCGCAAATTGGCGATTAGAGTTCGCCGTTGTGAGTGTCATTGCGAGCGTAGCGAAGCAATCGCCGTTTGAAGCAGCGGGGATTGCTTCAACCCTAACGGGTTTCGCAATGACAGGCTGAATAGTTGCCAATGTTCAACCGACTTTCAATTATCGGGGTTGTGCGGGCAGGTGATGCCGCGGATGGAATTGAGATGCACTTCAATGGAATCGAGCGGCTCAATCTGGTCAATAAATGCCGATTCGACATCCATATCATCGGGGAATTTGCCGAAATCCAAAATCACCGCGCCGGTGTCGGGGTCATAACCCAAATCAACAATTGCCAGCCCGTTGAGGGTATTCAGCAGTAAATCTTCATCGTTGATGTGCAGCGATTGCCCGCAGTGGGGACAGAGCAGCGGCATTGTGTGCCCGTTTTGAAAAACCAGCGTCAACACCGGCTCGGAAATTAAATCGGTAACAGTGGTATCGTACAGATGGGCGAACACATATTCGCCGATACAGCCGATGTCGCCGCCGCCGAAATCAATGATGGGCAGCCCGTCGTGGGCGCACAGCAGCGGTTTGGCGTCGGAATAGGGGAAGGTTGAGCCTGCTTCCCCTTCGGCAAGACTTTCGCGGAGCAGATATAGCAGGTTCACCAAAAATTGTTCCGCACCTTCTTCGGCGATAAACTGCCCGGCGGCGGTAATCCACGCTTCATCGTCCACCAGTGGTGGAAATTTCCCCATACCGGTGAAAATCGGATTGCAAATCATGCCGTTCACACTGGGGGCATCGGTTGGTTTTGTCTCACCGGGGCGGTGAAACCGGGCATTCGGTTTTGGTAAAGTGTGTTTTTTCATAACCCTGTTCCTATCTTGTTGTAACTTGCGCCTTACTCCCTACGCCTTACCCTCCGACATTATACTTTGCTTGCGGCGTGCGGGCAACCATGCCCGGTTGGATATTTTCCCCAAACCGCGCTTTTTGTTACAATGGCGAACGTGGTTTTTATTTGCGTGCATTCCCGATGCGAGAGGTTGCGATGCTTGATTTCGACAAGATGGAATATGTGATTTCCAAATTTCCCGACCAGCGGGTGCAAGTTGTGGGTGATGTGGTGCTGGATGAATATCTCATCGGGCGGGCGGAACGCCTCAGCCGCGAAGCGCCCATCCCCGTGCTGGAACTGGTTGAACGCAAAACCATCCCCGGCGGCGCGGCAAATCCGGCGATGAATGTGAAAGCGCTCGGCGGCGAAACGGGGCTGGTCGGGCTGGTGGGCGATGATGATGCCGGCAGAGAATTGATTGCCCAATTGCGCGCCGCCGAACTGGATGCCGGCGGCATCATCACCGATGATGCTCGGCACACCACCCAAAAAACGCGCATCATTGCCCAAGAAGCCGCCCGTTTTCCGCAACAGTTGGCGCGGCTCGACCGGGTTGACCGTTTTCCGCCGGGCGATAAAATTGCGGCGGAAATTGTGGTGCAGATGAAAATTGCCGCGCCGGTGTCGTCGGCAGTGCTGCTCAGCGATTATCGCAACGGGATGATGACCCGTTCGCTGGTAGAAGCCGCCATCGCCGCCTGCCGCGACGCGGGGAATCTGCTCATTGTGGACAGTCAGGGCGAATTGGATAAATATCGCGGCTGCGATGTGATTCGCGCCAACGACCGCGATGTGTCGGCGTACCTGCGCCGTCCCCTGCGCACCGAAGCCGATTTTGAGACCGCCACCGCCGAACTGCTCGATACACTCGACACGCACGGCATCGTCATTGGGCGCGGGGCAGACGGCGTCAGCCTGCGCGGGCGACGCACGCCGTACCACCGCTTTCCCGCCGCCAATCCCAGTGAGGTTTTCGACGTGACCGGCGCGGGCGATACCTCGGTGGCAGTGTCGGCGCTCGGCATCGTCTCGCGGCTCAATTTGGCGGAAGCGGCGTTTCTGGCGAATGTCGCCGCCGGGCTGGTGGTGCGAAAACTTGGCAATGCCACCGTCTCGCCGGAAGAACTGCGGGCGGCGCTGCGGAGCGTGAAACGTGATGCGTGAAACGTATTGCGTATTGCGTAAAACGTATTGCGTATTGCGTAAAACGTCGTGATGCGTGAAACGTGATATGCTGCGACCCTGCAACCCTGAAACATTGAACTTTGAACCTGAAACCTTGAACTTTGAACTTGCAACCTTGCAACCCTGAAACCCTGCAACCCTGCAACCCTGAAACCCTGAAACCTTGAAC
>CAYPNZ010000392.1:0-3309 GCA_964411845.1 uncultured Anaerolineaceae bacterium | reverse complement strand
CTGTTCGATACCGGATTGCGCGTGAGCGAGTTGACCGCCCTGACCCGTGACGAAATTGACCGCGCGCTGAAGACCGTTCCCCTGCCGGAAGATGTCGCTATTGAGGTAACCGGCAAAGGCGGTCGGCGGCGCACGGTATGGATTACGCAAGATTCGTTGGTGCGCATTCGAGCGTATCTCGATGCGCGCAACGACCCGTCGAACGTGCTCTTCACCGGCAGCAAAAAAGGCGTGCCCATCACCCGGCAAATGGTGTGGAAAATCGTGAAAGACGGGGCGAAGGCGGCGGGTGTCGGCGATTTTACCGGACCGCACGCCTTTCGGCATTGGCTGGCACGGCAACTGTTCAACGATGAAGACGACCCCGTCCCCATTGAAGATGTGCAGGCGTTGCTGGGGCACGCCAGCCCGAATACCACCCGCACCATTTACGCGCCGCATTCCAGCAAAGCCCGGTTACACAAAGCGCTCAAACGCGCCCGTAAACGCCCGGAAGATACTATTTCGTAACCAATTTGCCAAACGGCAACTAACAACCGTAAACCTTGAACACTGAACTATGAGCCACTTTTCTCACGCCGTTATCAACGGCAATCTCGTTCCGTTTGACCATGCCACTATTTCGCTGGCACACCCCGTTTTTTTGACCAGTCACGGGGTATACGAATCAATCCAAGTGGATGAAGGGCGTCCCTTTTGTTTGCCCAGCCATCTGCGGCGGTTGATTGCTTCCGCCCGATGGCTGGCAATTGACCTGCCTGCGCCGGAAACCCTGCTTGAATGGGCGCAGCGGCTCATTCAAGCCTTGCCGAATCAAACGTATGCCCTACTAATTTTAGCCATTGCCCCCACCACCACCGAACCGCTGCTGGTGGCATTTCTACCCAAACCGTTGCGGCGATACGCCCCGGGACTGTACGAGCACGGCGCAGCGGCAATTACTTTTGCGGGTGAACGCGCGCTGCCGCAGTGTAAATCGTTGAATACACTGGTCAACCATTTGGCGCGCGCGGAAGCGCAGCGACAAAACGCGCTGGAAGCAATTTTAGTGAGTAACGGTATGATGCTGGAAGGTGCGCGAAGCAACATTTTTGTGGTGGATGCGGCGGGACAATTGCTCACCCCGCCCGCCGAAAAAACGCTGTCCGGCATTACCAAAGAAGTGGTGCTGGCGGAAATGGCAAAAACCGACCATCCCCCCCTGTCGCGGGACATCCCCGTGGACACCCCTCTGCGCGAAATGTTTATCACCAGCACCAGCATGCACGTTATGCCCGTCACCCGGCTGAACGGCAAACCCGTCGGCGACGGGCGGGTGGGAACAATCACCAAAATTGCCGCCGCCCGATTTGAGGCATTTTATCGCACGGCTATACGCAAAACTTTGGCTTAATTTGGGATATTTGGGATATAATTTGGGAAAACTTTGCCGCGGCGGCATTTTCACCCTGAGTAGTCCGCCGGGGTGTATCGAAGGGTGAAAATGCCGCAAAAATCCGAGTGGTTACAAAACACGCCACAACCGATTGAAGATCCACCCCACCGGCGCAAACAGCATATCAATAAAACGGTTAGCCACCCCCATCCCGATGGCAATCCAATCGAAAAGCGGCGCCAGCACGTGCAGCGGTTTCACCCGCGCGTAAACCACACAGAGCAGCAAAGTTGCTATCGAAATGGCAAATTTAGTCCACGCGCCGATTTCAATGTGCCAAAACTCGGACAGCAACAGCTCTACCCCGATATTCAGCACCACCAAATATGCGCCGGTGGCTAAAATCGGTTCGCGGCTGATGAGCCACGTAAAAATACCGGCGGCAAAACGCATTATCACAATGCCCAGTGCCACGCCCGATATTACAATCAAAATGTGGTTGGATAACGCCACGGCGGCAACCACATTATCCAAACTGAATGCCAAATCCGCCAACTCGACATTCAGCACCACCAGCCAAAAAGTGCGCGCCTGATGTTCCTCGGCAAACGCCGTTTCGTCGCTGCTCTCGTCGCGCCCCGAAAGATGCCCGAAAGCAAGTTTGATGAGATACAGCGCCCCCAGCAGTTTCAAAACTGGGTTGCGGATGACCCACGCCGCCAAAAAGAGCATCGCCCCCCTGCCAAGATATGCGCCCAGCAAACCGACTTTCAACGCGGCTTTTTGCTGCATCCCAAAATAGCGGTCGGTGAAAGATTGCAGAAAGTTCAGCGATTTGGGATATGGCGTGGGTCTGTCGGCGGGAAGTTTGGCAACCATCGCCCCCAGCACGGCGGCGTTGTCAATAGAGAGAATCCCCTCCAAAAAAATAAGTTGAATGATGATGGATATGGCATCAAATGCCCGGCGAAAATCCACAAACCTGCCTCGGTTATCTATCGGTTACTTCTACTGTTTCAACACCAAAGGTAGGCGGCAGGATACGCCGTTGCCAAACCACCCTAAACCACATTAAATTCGGCAATGTCGCTATCTTTGTCGAAGCGTTCAAACCGCAGCGGGTCAATATCCACCGTGTGAGCACGTCCGTCAATAATTTCTTCCGCCATCAATTTGCCGCAAATGGGACCGTGCATAAACCCGTGCCCGCTGAACCCCGCCACGCAAACAGCGCCGTCAACCTGCGGCAAACGCCCCAAAATTGCCTGATGGTCGGGGGTCATTTCATACAGTCCCGCCCATTCGGTCAGCAATTCGGCTTCTTCCAGCAGCGGAAAACGGTTGATGGCGTGTTCGATGTGCGTCAGCGTCCAGCGCGGGTCAACCGTTTCATTAAACCCGACGGTTTCGTTTTGGTTGGACATACCCGTTAAAATGCCTTCGCCTTCCGGGTGGAAATAGAGCGATTCACCGAAGAAAAGGATGAAGGTCAAATCGAACGATTTTAGCGCGGGCAGCGGGCGCGTGACCGCGATTTGCCGCCGCAGCGGCACAATCGGCAGGTTGATGCCCATCATTTTGCCGATTTGTCCCGACCACGCCCCGGCGGCGATGACCACCGTTTCGGTGGCAATGTTGCCGTTTGGCGTTTCTACCCCGACAATCTTTTGCCCCTGCATTTGAATGCCCGTTACGGGGGTATCGGTGAATAATTTTGCGCCCGCGCGGCGCGCACCGCGAATGTAGCCCTGAACCATACTGTGCGGGTCTGCCAGCCCGTCGCCGTCAAAGAATGTGCCGCCGACAATGCCGTCCAAATTGAGATACGGCAACCGCGCTGCCAATTCTGCCGGCGACAGCACCACCGAGCCGACCCCCAGTTGGTTTTGCAGCGCTACATTTTTGCGGAATTGCGCCATATCCGTCTCGTTATC
>CAYPNZ010000391.1:0-3325 GCA_964411845.1 uncultured Anaerolineaceae bacterium | reverse complement strand
GTTGCAAAGTCACTTGACAAATGATATTCTGACGCAAAACTGTAGGGGCACGCGGCGGCGTGCCCCTACACCACCGCAAAAACCGTAAATTTTTCACCGGAATCACATCGAAAGTTGTAGGGGCGGCTCGCGAGCCGCCCCTACGGAAACAATTACAGCCAACCGGCAGTCTTAAAATTTACTTTGCAACAGCTGTGTAACCCGTTAACCCAATCTTGAAATTTTTAGAGAGAATCCCGATGACTCCTACCCGAATTGAATTTGAAGAAGAATTAACCGCCCTGAGTAACGATGTAACCCGTATGGCGCTGATGGTGAACACCGCCGTCAAGCAAGCCATGCAAGCGCTGGAAACAAGAGACGAAAGTTTGGCGCGGCACATTATTGCCCACGACCACCAAATTAACGAACTGCGCTATAAAATTGAAGCCGACGCGCTGGCAACCATCGCCCGGCAACAACCTGTCGCCCGCGATTTGCGCTTTATCATCGCGGTGATGACTATCGTGCCCGAACTGGAACGGATGGCAGACCATGCCGCCGGCATCGCCAAAATTGCCATCGAAATGGGGAAAGAACCCCCGCTGAAACCGTTGATTGACCTGCCCCGTATGGCATCTATTGCCCAAGAGATGCTCACCGACAGTATTCGCGCTTTTAATGCGGTAGATACCGCAAAAGCCATGGAAATCATCGCCCGGGACGATGAGGTTGACCGGCTGTACGAGCAAGTTTTCCGCGAATTGGTTTCATATATGATTGAAGACCCGCACACCGTTACCCGTGCCATGTATTTAATGTTTATCGGGCACAATTTGGAACGCATCGCCGACCGCGTCACCAACATTTGCGAGCGGGTCATCTTCCTCGCCGAAGGAAAAATCGAAGAGACCCCCGGCGGCACGACAGCCATTTCCTTCGAGCAATAGACCCCGCCCCGAAATAAATTTCGGATGCCGGAAACACACCCTTCGATACGCCCTAACGGGCTACTCAGGGTGAAAATTGCGCAAGCAGGGCAGGCACACGGCGGCGTGCCCCTACGCAACCATAAAAACGGAGGCAATTACCACCAATCGGCAATTTTAAAACCTGCGACAGCTGCTCAAAAATTCGTCAGCCTATTGCATTCAACGCCATTATGCAGTATCATTAAAGTGCAGTCACAGCAAACACGGGAGCGGTGTCAATGGCAAAAAATGCCACCGACAACAATCAATGGAGCATCAAATTACTACACACGCTCAACGCGGCTGCCATAGCCATCCAAAAATCAGCCCGCACGGTCGAGGACATTTTTCGCGTTTTTAGAACACAGTTGGCAACCGCCAACATGGGCGGTGCCATTTTGCTGTTGAATCCCCCGTATGACCCGAACGCGCCCGATGCCACGGCAACCGCTTTTGCCAATACCATCTCCAACAAAATCATCAGAGATTTCGAGCGAAAACTGAACATATCGGCTGACGGGTTGGAATTTAAACTCTCGCAAGCCACTGTGATGCGAGAAGTCATTCTCACCCACAAAACAAAATTCATCGCCGACAGCCAAGCATTGCTGGCACAATATTTGCCGCCGGCGGCTCAACCTTTCAGCAAAATTCTCACCCGCCCCTTCAAAAATATCCCCAGTATTGACGCCCCCATCTTCCAAAAAGATAGAGCCATCGGCGTGCTGGCATTTACCACCCCGGGGCTTACCCCCGCCGATATTCCCGCGGTGGAAGCCTTTGCGCACCATATTGGCATTGCGCTGGAAAACGTGCGGCTCATTCAAAATTTGCAAGCCGAAATTACCCGGCGCAAACACACCGAAGCCCAATTGGCGGTCAGCGAATCGCATTACCGAACGTTGGTGGAAAACGCACCGGTTGCCATCGCCATCCACAACGGGGAAGTGATGCGTTTCGTGAACCCCGCTCTGAAAAAAATGCTCCATATCGAAAAAGATGAAGATGTCATCGGGCAATCCATTTGGAAATATATCTCTCCGAATTCCGCTTCTGTCGCGGCAGAACGCATCAAAGAAGTGGTTCGGCAGGGATTACCCGTACCGCCCACGGAAGAACAATTCATCGCCCCGGATGGCACGGTTATTGATGTGGAAGCCGTCGGCACGCCGATTATGTTCGAGGGCAAACCGGCATCGCTGGTGGTATTCCACGAACTCTCGCTGCAAAAACAGGCGCAGCGACAACTTGAACAACGGCTGTCGCAATTGACGCTGCTGAACGAAATCGGGCGCGAAATTTCCACAATGCTGAATTTGGAACAACTTTTCACCCGTACCGTGCGTTTGGTGAATGAAAAATTCGGTTACCACCATGTTGCCATTTTCACCCGCGATGAACATTCCGAAACGATGGTGATGCGGGCGCGAGCCGGCGGGTACGCAGCGTTGTTTCCCAAAAATCACAGCCTGAAATACACCGAAGGGATGGTCGGCTGGGTAGCGCGAAACAACCAAATACGTATTGCCAACAACGTAAAACAAGACGACACCTATTACAATCCGCTTCCCCACCAGCCGAAAATTCACACCCGCTCTGAATTGACCCTGCCGCTATCTGTCGGTGGGGTGGTAGAAGGCGTGCTCGACATTCAAAGCCCGGAACTGAACGCTTTTGACGAGCAGCAAGTCATGGTTATGGAAACGCTGGCGCAGCAACTGTCTGCCGCCATTGAAAACGCCCGTTTCTTCGATGCCACCGCCGCCGAACTGACCGAGCGCCGCCGCGCCGAAACCGAATTGCGTCACAGCAACCGTCAATTGCGTTTGCTGAACAAAATTATCAGCGTTACCGCCGCCGCCCCCAACCTGTCCGATGCGCTGGACAGTTTATGCCGCGAGTTTGCCATCGCCCTGAATATGGAATGGGGCGGCGTTCTTGCTGTTGCCGCCGATAAAAAATCCGGCACCCTGCTTGCCACCCACCGACTGACTGACCCGGATATAATGGTTTCCTCCGGCACCGTCATTCCTTTCTCCGAACCTGCCCAAGCATTGATTAAAAAACGGCAGCCGGTTACCATTACCAACCTGGCGCCCGATTGGGAACTCGGCAAACTTGTACCGGCGTTATCGCCTCTGAGGGTTGATTTGTGGGCATTGTTTGTGCCGATTCTGGATAGCGGCGAAGTTGTGGGTATTTTGGCTGCCGGGTCAACCACCCCCTGCAAATTCTCCACCGCGGATGTCGCCCTGGCAGAGCGCGTCGCCGAGCAATTATCGGGCATTATGGCGCGCATCCGGTTGGAACGCATCCGCGAACGGCTCACTGCCGCCATCGAACAGTCTACCGAAGCGGTACTCATCACCAACCCC
>CAYPNZ010000390.1:0-3329 GCA_964411845.1 uncultured Anaerolineaceae bacterium | reverse complement strand
CGGTCGGCAGAGCGAACCGTCGAAAGCCGGTGGGCAATCAATATGGATGTGCTGCGCGCCAAAATCAAATCCATCGCTTCTTGAATTTGGGTTTCGGTGAAAGGGTCGATGCTAGCGGTGGCTTCATCCAAAATGAAGATTGCCGGCTGCTGTGCCAACACCCGGGTGAGCGCCACCAATTGCCGCTGTCCCATCGAAAGCCGCCCGCCGCGTTCACCAACATCGGTTTGCAAGCCTTCCGGCAGTGTTTCCAGCCATTCGCCGCCGCCAATTTGCCGCGCAATAGATTCTACTTCGGCATCGGTCAATTCCGGGCGGGCATAACGGATATTGTCTGCCACGGTTCCGGAAAACAAAAACGGCGATTGCGACACCACCCCCAACAAACGCCGGTAACCGGTCAACTCAAATGTGCGAATGTCATGCCCGTCAATTAAAATGCGCCCATCCTGAAATTCGTAAAAACGGGTTATCAATTTGACGATGCTGCTTTTGCCCGCGCCGGTATGCCCCACCAGCGCCACACTTTCGCCGGGCGCCACCCGCAGCGAAAAATCTGCCAGCACTTGCTCTTGCTCGCTGTACCGAAACCAGACGTGCTCGAAGGTAATTTCGCCCCGGAGTCCACTTTTATCAACCGAGCGATTGTCAACTTGTTGAACCGCCGGTTCAGCGTCAATCAGCGCAAATATCCGCTCAGACGCAGACAGTCCGGCTTGCAATTGCGACCAAAATACCGATAGGTTTATCACCGGAAACCAGAATCGGTCTACGCTTGCCATAAACAGATACCACGCACCAACCGTCACCAGCCCCTGCTCGGCGGTGATGCCGCCCCAATAGAGCAATGCCGCCGTCCCAAAGGCAGACATAACATTCAGCACCGGGAAAATTCCCGATAACACAAATCCGCGTCGCAGGTTTACCTGATACGATTGCTCGTTTACGGCATTAAATTCGCCGTAAATAGCGGCTTCCTGCCGAAAGTTTTTGGCGATGCTGATACCGGTGACGGCTTCTTGAATGGCGGCATTCACTTTTGCCAGCACGCGGAAGCCCCGCCGGGTCACGTATCGTGCCAGCCGCCGAAAATAGGTGGTCAGCATAACCACAAACGGTACCAGCGCCAACAGCGCCAGTGTTAACTGCCACGAAATTCGCAGCAAAACGGTCAGCAAAATTAACACCAGCAGCACTTGGCTGGCAATATCGGTGACCAATTGCACCACTTGGGCAAATTCCTGCGTGTCGGAGGTGATGCGGCTGATGATACGCCCCGATTCAAACTCATCGAAAAAAGCCATATCGTGGTTGATGGAGGCTTGAAACGCATCGTGCCGCAACGCGGAAACCACATCGCCGATGAGGCGCGCCAGCAATCGCCGCCGCGCCCAGTTTGCCGCCCAAATGCCCACGCCGAAAACAGTCATGCCCGCGGTGAGCAAACCGATGGCAAGCAGGGTCGGTGTGCCGGCAAGCGCAGATACCGCCCGCGAAACCAGCAACGGCACCCCTGCCCCGGAAACGGAAACAATCGCCACAAAAAATATCGCCCACAGCACCCGTTTTTTATACGGCTTAAAATACCCGGCAATGCGAGTCATCAATTCCCGGTCGCTGTAACTCCGGTCGTATGCTTCTGTATCAAGTCCGGTAAAAAGACCCATAAAACCTCGGTAGATATGGCGTATGGCGCAGGAAGCAGGAAGCAGGAAGTAGGGAGATAGGAAGGAAGCGAGCGTTGGAGAACAATGACCCGCCCCACCCTTACTTCTTACTCCTTGCTCCTGCTTCCGCTCTATTCGTAACGCGCAAAAATATTGCGATACGCTTCCGATTCACGGAAGAGGGTATCGTGGTTGCCCAGCATTGCCACCCGCCCTTTTTTCAGCACCACAATCATATCCGCCCAGCGAATTTGCGACAGCCGGTGGGTAATGAGAATAGTGGTGCGTCCGCGGCTTGCCTGCTCAATGGCACGCTGAATTTTATCTTCGGTGGCGCTGTCAATGGCGCTGGTGGAATCATCCAGAATGAGAATTTTCGGGTCGGTGAGAAATGCCCGCGCCAGCGCCAATCGCTGCCGCTGCCCACCCGAAAGCGTCACCCCGCGCTGCCCGATAACGGTATCGTATCCGTCTTTAAATGCCATAATGAAATCGTGTGCTTGTGCCGCTTTTGCCGCCTCGATGATTTCCGCACGGGTGGCATGCGGCGCGCCAAAAGCGATATTTTCGGCAATGGTGCGCGAAAAAAGATAGATGTCCTGCTCGATGATGGAAATTTGTTGCCGCAACGCCTCTAAATTCCAGTCGCGCACGTCCACCCCGCCGATGATAATTTTTCCGGCGGTAACATCATAGGTGCGATTGATGAGTTTTGTGATGGTGCTTTTGCCCGCACCCGTTTGCCCCACAATTGCCACGGTTTGCCCCGGTTCCACCGCGAAACTCACATCTTCCAGCGCATTGGTTTCGCCGGTGTAACTGAATGTCACCGCATCGAAAACGATGCTGCCATCCATTTCGCCGTCAAAACCGGCGGCATTCTGGTCGAGTGTGGTTTCGGCATTGATTAAATGCAGCACCCGCCGCGCGCTGGACATGCCGGTAGACACACGAGAGTAGGCAAATTGCGCGGCAAAAGTCGGAAAACCGAACATGGTCAACATGCCATTGAACGCCACCACATCTCCCACCCCGATTTGCCCCCAGCGATACAGAAGCAAACTGTGAAACAACCCCGCCGCTTGCAGCAAACCCAGCAGCAATAACGGATAAAATTTCGCTTCGACATCGCCTTGCCGCACAAAAGCATTGCGCCAATTTTTTAACGCCCGGTCGAAACGAGCCGTTTCCCGCGCCTCTTGCGCCGCACCCTTAACGGTTTCCACCCCGTCAATTGCTTCCGCCAGGGTGGTATTCAGTTCCCCGAATGTTTTTCGTTCCGCCTCTGTTACCGGGCGCAGGCTGTCCAAATACCCTTTCAGCAAAAAACCGTATATCAGCGCATAAGCCGCCGGCACAATCACCAACTGCGGGTGAATGGACGGCACCAAAATGAACGGCGCAATCATAAAATTGATGGAACCGATGACCAAATTTACCCCGGGATTGAAAAGCAAGTTAATTTCGCGCACATCGTTGGTGGCGCGTGCCATCAAATCGCCGGTGGATTGATTATCGTGAAAAGACATATTTTTGCCGATGAGACTGAGGTACAGTTCATCGCGGGCATCGCGTTCCACCTGCTGTCCGATGGCTTCGCTGCTGAAATTGCGCATCAGCATTAACACCCCGCGCACCAATTGCGAACCGATGAGCAGCAGC
>CAYPNZ010000389.1:0-3356 GCA_964411845.1 uncultured Anaerolineaceae bacterium | reverse complement strand
CATTTCGGTGGGGATGTCGAATGTGGCAATGGAATTTTCCACGTTTATGGGGTTGGCAGCCGCCGACCCCGACCTCAACCCCGCGTTGACCATCGTCAATGGCGCTCAACCGGGGCAGGTTTCCGATATTTGGGCAGACCCCAACTCGGTGGTATGGCAAAATTTGGACGCACAATTGTCCAATGCCGGTGTCACTCCCGCCCAAGTGCAGGTGGCGTGGGTGAAAAACACCCGTACCGGCGTGAACGACTTTCCGCAGTTTGCGCAAACTATTCAATCTGATTTGGAAGCGATTGCCCGCAATTTAAAAGCGAAATATCCCAACATCAAAATTGCCTACTTTTCCAGCCGAACCAATTCATATACCCATTGGGTGGGGTTAAGCCCGGAACCGGGCGCATACGAATCGGGATTTTCGGTAAAATGGATGATTGAGAAACAGTTGAACGGTGATGCCGCGTTGAATTTTCGCCCCGAAAACGGCGAAGTGGTTGCCCCCTATTTGGCGTGGGGACCGTATCTGTGGGCAGACGGTACAAATCCGCGCTCGGACGGGCTGACGTGGCTGCCAACCGATATGGTGCGCGATTGCACCCACCCCTCCGATGCCGGGCGGCAAAAAGTTGCCGAATTGCTCCTGCAATTTTTGAAAACCGACACAACATCTGCCCCGTGGTTTTTGGCGAATCCCGTTTCTGCGCCGGAAATTCCACCGGCAACGGTGTCTGTTACCGGTATGGTGATGGGCAGCGCGAATTTGGGACATACGTTTGTGGCAACCGTTACCCCCGTTACTGCTACCGTGCCGCTGACGTATGTTTGGCACGCCACCGATGCGTTGTCCGTTACCCACATTACCGGCACAACCGACCAAGCCGCATTCAGTTGGGATAGCGGCGGCATTAAAGACATTACCGTCACCGTGCGGAATCGATTCGGTACGGTAACCGGCACACATATGATTATCATCAGCGACACGCATTTTGCCGTGTACTTGCCTATTATTTTTAAATAGACCCACACCTGCGTTCAAATATTTTCTAACCATTTTCACACTAATTATTTAGCGATTTTATATTATCTTTTGTTACCCTAAACGTGGAAGCAAACGGTACATTCGCCAATAACTTCCATAGGGGTTTGGGAATTATCGAACGGTTACTGCCGGGGCACATTTTCAATGGTAGCGGTGTTCCAATGTGTGGTAGCCGTCATTCTTTGTGAGGGTTGCTCGATAGCAATATGGATTTATCTATTGTCATTGTCAATTGGAACACCCGAGAAATTTTGAGGCAATGTTTGTCATCAATTTTTCGGTATCCCCCTGACGGTACTTTCGAGGTATGGGTGGTAGATAACGCCTCAACCGATGGCAGTGTGCAAATGATAAAAACAAATTTTCCCGCCGTGCAATTGATTGAAAATCGGGAAAACATGGGGTTTGCCCCGGCGAACAATCAAGCAATCCGTGCCGGCAAAGGGGAATATGTTTTGTTGTTGAACCCCGACACTCAAGTATCCGCCGGTACGTTTGATGCGTTGCTGGCTTTTCTGCGCACCCACCCCGATGTCGGCGCGGTGGGACCCAAAACACTCAATCCGAACGGCACCCTGCAAATATCGTGTTACCCCTTTCCAACTTTGTCGCGCGAGTTGTGGCGGCTGCTGCATCTTGACAAAATTGCGCCCTACGGTTCGTATCGAATGGAAGATTGGGCATTGCGCCCCCGCGAAGTGGATGCCCTGCTGGGCGCGTGTATGCTCTTTCCGCGCAGTGTGCTGGATGAGGTCGGACTCTTCGACGAAAGTTATTTTATGTACACCGAAGAAATTGACCTTTGCTACCGCGTGCGGCAATCCGGCAAAAAGTTGTGCTGGGTTCCCGAAGCATCCATCGTGCATTTTGGGGGGCAAAGCACCCGGCAGGTCGCCGCGGAAATGTTTTTGCAATTGTATCGCAGTAAATTGCAATTTTTCCGCAAACATTACGGCATAACCGCCGGTTTTTTTTACAAACTGGTGCTGTTTTTTACCGCGCTCCCCCGGTTGCTGCTGATTTTTGGGGGCAAAAACCGTCGGGCGGTGGTTGCCAACTACCGGCGATTGATTGCAGCATTGCCGACGCTATAACTTTACAACGCAACGTTACTCGAAAGGAGAAAAAGAGAATGGACATTCCGGCAAAAATTCGAGATTATATTGCCACCAATTTTCTGTTCAGCGATGATGGTTTCGGTTATGACGATGACGCATCGTTTTTGGAAGAAGGCATTGTAGACTCGGTGGGTATTATGGAATTGGTTACTTTTGTGGAAGATAATTTCGGCTTTTCAGTGGATGATGAAGATTTAACGCCCGACAATTTCGATTCAGTGGCAAAACTAACGGCGTACATCGAACGTCATCTGAAAAAATAGCCGCACAGTTGCGGGGAGACTTTTATGCTGGTGCAAGACTTTCTAACCGATAGCGCCCGGCGATTGCCGGATAAAGTCGCACTGATTTGCGACGGGCAGCGCTTGACATACGCCCAACTCGATGCGATGACCAACCGAATGGCGAACGCCCTGCGCGCCCACGGCGTCAAACGCGGCGACCGGGTGGCAATCCATCTGAACAACTCGGTGGAAGTGGTGGTTGCAATTTTTGCCGCACTGAAAGCGGGGGGCGTGTTTGTGGTGGTTAACCACACCACCAAACCCGACAAACTGCGGTATATCCTCAACAATGCCCGCGCCACCGCACTGATTGCCGACGCTCGGCGCAGTAAAAAAACTGCCGGGTCAATTATGGCAGATGTGCCGTCGCTGGACTTTTGCGTTTTCACGGGCGATGCCGCCGAATTGACCGCCGCAAACGACAAATTCTTTGCGTTTGATGCCATCCAATCCACCTTCCCCGCCGATGCCCCCCCGCGGGTGAATATTGACCTCGATTTGGCGTGTCTCATCTACACTTCCGGCAGCACCGGCGACCCCAAAGGCGTTATGAGCGACCACAGCAACGTGGTTTTCGTCGCCGATTCGGTCATCGAATATCTGGAAAATGTGGAAGATGACATTCTCATCAACCTGCTGCCCTTCTCTTTCGATTACGGATTGTACCAACTGCTGATGACCTTCCGTTTTGGCGGCACACTGGTGCTGGAGCGCGGCTTTACCTACCCCGCCGCCATCCTGAAAAAAATGGCGGAAGAGCGCGTCACCGGTTTTCCCGGCGTGCCGACGATGTTTGCCATTTTGCTGCAAATGGATTTATCGCCATACGATTTATCGCATCTGCGGTACATCAGCAATACCGCCGCCGCCCTTCCGCCGAGCCACATTCAGGAATTGCGCGAAAAATTCCCCGGCGTC
>CAYPNZ010000388.1:0-3359 GCA_964411845.1 uncultured Anaerolineaceae bacterium | reverse complement strand
TTGAAACTTTGAACTTGAAACCTTACATCCCCCACAGCGCGTTTTTGTTCGCCTGTTTTAGCGACACGCCGATGTGGTGCACCCCCGCTTTGCGCAGCGACACCGCCAGCATCGTGTCCAACGCCTCGCGCTGGTCGGGGGGGATGATAGCCAATTCGTGCGCGCGGGCGAGCACATACGGGTAGCCGCCGCTGATGGCGGCTTGTTTCAGCAGCATAGCGTGCAGGGTGTTCAACCGTTCCGGGTCGGTGGCAACCCATTCGGGAATTTCCACCCGCACGATATTGGGCATCTCCGGCGAGCCGGTATTCAGGTAGAAAAAGTGGATGGCGTGTCCGGCTTTCGCGTAATCGGCGTTGGCTTTTGACCGCTGGCGGAACACGGTGGTGCGGTGTCCGGCGGGCAGGTTGTCGAAAAGCAGCGCATCGGTGAGGCGGATGAACGGGTTGTGGCGCAGGGTGGCTTCGGTAATATTGTCGCTCAGGGTGGCAAGGTGCAGCAATGACAGCACAAATCCGCTGCGGGGACGGTCAATATACGCGGCAACGGTTGCGCCGTGCGCGCGCAGCGCATCCAAATGGGTTAGATATTCTTTTTGATATTGTGCCTGCTCTTTACCCGACAATTCCATTATGTGCAACGACAATTGTCCGTCCATCAGGGCGATGACCGTGCCGTCGGCGGCGTATGCGGGCGCAAACCGCGCCAGAATTTCCACTTCCGCCACATCTCGTTTGGCATTGACGATGCTGCCGGGCACGAGCAAACCCTGTTCGGTGAGCAAATCGTCATCTTCAAAAAACAGTCGGGCTTCCGAATGAACGTCCGGGGTGCTGTTTGTGCCGTGACGGTACACGATAATACCCACATTGACCAGATAGTACAGCGCGATGGCGTGCCGGTCGGGCTGTATTTGCGAGCCGTCACTGGCGAGGATGGTGGCGATGGCGTGCGGCGCAGACGGGGCGGGAAATGTTGCGTCGAGCGGTTCGGTGGTGGGGGCTGCGCCGAGCCAATTGAAGCGCACCCCTTCCGAGGCTTTTTCGGCGGCAGCAACTTGCCCGTGCAGAAAATCGAAATTGGTGGCGTGGGTGTGCAGCAGTTTGCGGGCGGTTGCCAGCAGGTCGTTTTTTTCGGCGGCGCGAGTGGCAACCGTGTGCGCCATTTTTTTCACTTGCGATGAAATTTGATGAAAATCGAGAGCCATAAGTTTTATCCTGCGCCGAAAAGGCGGAATATCCACTGCTGTAACCATTCAAAAAATCCAAGCCGTGGGGTTTCCGGCGCGGGAAATCCTTGCCCGGAATAATCGAGCAGTTGGGGGACGGGATTGCCGTTGGCATCATAATCCACGCGGGCGTATGGCAAGCGGCGCGAACCGGTAAATTTTTCGGGGTGATTGAACAAATCGAACCACGTTTGGCGGGTGGCATCGTTCATCTCTTCGTTCCACAGCCACGCGCCGGTGTTGATATAATATCCGTCATCGCCGATTTTTTCAATGGCGTGTTGGTGGGTGTGCCCGAAAAACACGGCTTTGGCTTTGCCCTGCTCGATAATTTGCCGGGCGGCGACAGCCAGCACCGACCGCATGGCTTCTTGTTCCGCTTGCGCCATCACCAGCGGGTCGTCGCCGACGGACGCTGCGCCGAAGGCTTGCGGCGGCTGCGGCGCACCTGCCGCACCGAGCAGCGCGGCAATTTGGCGGTGAATATCGCGGCGCACGGCGGGGTCGGCGGCGTAACGGGCGGCAAGTTCGGCGCGTTGAGCGTCATCTTCCAATTGCGAAATGAGATTCGGTGTGCCGGAATCCGCATCCCCCACGGCAAAACTGCCCGCCAGCAGCCCGGGACTGTGCACCAAAAACCCGAGCAGCAAATCGGCTGCCAAATCGAAATTCCATTGCAGGGCGAACCAAATCAGGCTGGTGAACGGTTTAATATTATCGAGCCACCATGCTTCACGTTCCGCCACATTGAAATAACTGATAACAAATTCAGAGCCGGGGGGCAAATAGATGCGGTTGGGGTCGCCGGGGTCGGTGGGGTGGTCAAAATCGGGGAAACGGTTGACCTTTTCCGTGCGCTGGTTGCCATGCTCCACCCAAATGCCGTCGCGGTTGATGAAAGTGGTGGCAAATTGCAGGCAATCGCGGCGATGCCCTTTCGCGCCGACGGCTTCTCTCAGCGCATTTTGTGCCGCAACCCAATACAGGTTGGCATCGTGGTTGCCATTGAGGATGGTTACGCACCGCACGGGCGGTTCGGTGTGCAGAAAATCTGCCAGTGCGGTAAAGATTTTCGGGTGGTTGGCGATGATGATTTTCAGGCGTTTGACGGTGGCGGGTGCGGAAGTGTCGCGGTATGCCGCGGGGGAATAGGTAGCATTCGGGTCGAAATTGTCTACCGCCGGCACTTGCAGAAATTCAAAAAAATCACCGTTGATGATGAGTTCCGCCTCGCTGCCGGTTTGGGCGCTTTCGGCGGCGATGTCTGCCAGCAGGCGCGCGAAATCGTCATCGGCGGTAAAGTCTTCCAACGGGTTGGGCGCGGAAGTATCGCCGGGTCCAATGTGCAAATCAGAGAGGATGACCTTAATTTTTCCTGCCATAACGGGTTCCTTTGCCGGCACGTTTGACATGCGGTTCACTGCCGGCTACAATTTTTATTGTAGTTATTTTCTTGAGGATTAAAAATGGACAACCTCAAATCGGCATCGGCAACGGAATTGGCTGAAGTATTGGAGCGGTTTTTAACCAAAATGGTGTGGATGGAATACCGTCGCTGCACCAGAGAGTTGAATGCGCTCAACTTAACCTATCCGCAATTTCACACCCTGCTGGCAATTCACCACAACAGCCCGGGCTGCACCATGGGCACGCTTGCCGAAGAGACGAATCAAGTTTCGGCGACAGTGACCGGTATTGTTGACCGGCTGGTTGAACGCGGTTTTGTGGCGCGCACGCGCCATGCCGATGACCGGCGGCAGGTGCTGGTGCAATTGACCGACCTTGGTATGGAAAAATTAAAAAGTGTGTTTGAAATGCGTCGTCAGCGGTTGGTGCGGGTTTTGGCGCATATTGACACACCGCATCAGGCGCAATTGGTTGCAGCGTTTAAGCAATATATGGATGTGACCCGGGTGGTTTCCGAAAATGGACACAATCGTTAAAACGCTGATAGTGTACGGCACAACCCAATATAACCCGTTTATGGCGTTGGTGCGCGATGTGCTGAAACGCTATCACATTGAATTTAGAGAAATTAATGTTGACAACAATCCCGCCGCGGCAAAACGGTTGAGTGCGCTGGTGGGGCAAGTGAATGTGCCCACGCTGGTGGTGGCGGCAGCGGGCAGCG